>NZ_JBGFFE010000010.1:0-96457 GCF_041224415.1 Clostridium lapidicellarium
TCCCATCATCAATTCATTTTTATCAGTGAGTTTCGCAATTACCTAATATATGCCTTTCATACATTCAAGGCATTATATTTCCTGCAGGACATTGCATCCTCCATTCTGTTTATATCCTTCATAAGTTCCTGAAATACTTTTGGCTTTATGGACTGCTGTCCATCACATTTTGCATTGGCGGGATCATTGTGAACTTCTATCATAAGTCCATCTGCACCTACGGCTACTGCCGCCTTGGCAAGAGGCTCCACCATCCACCAAATTCCAGCTGCATGGCTTGGATCTACTATTACCGGAAGGTGGCTCAATTTTTTTATAACCGGCACAGCACTTAAATCCAGTGTATTCCTCGTATAGGTCTCAAAAGTCCTTATTCCCCTCTCACAGAGTATTACATTTTCATTTCCACCTGACATTATATATTCAGCAGACATAAGCAATTCCTCAATAGTAGCTGAAATTCCCCTTTTCAATAAAATGGGCTTTTTAGTCTTCCCAAGCTGCCTCAAGAGATCAAAATTCTGCATATTTCTTGCACCAACCTGTATTATATCTACATCTTCCACAAATTTATCTATCAGATCTGTAGACATAATTTCCGTAACAATTGGAAGTCCCGTCTCCTTTCTGGCTATTTTTAAAAGTTCAAGTCCTCTTTCCTTGAGACCTTGAAAACTGTAAGGTGAAGTCCTGGGCTTAAAAGCACCTCCTCTTAAAAATTTGGCTCCGCTTCTCTTCACATCTTTTGCAATGCCTACAATCTGCTCCTCGCTTTCAACGGAACAGGGGCCTGCTATTACAGCCAATCTGCCTCCTCCTATGGAATTTTCCCCCACTTTCACAACAGTATCATCAGGGTGAAACATCCTGTTGGAAAGCTTATACGGCTGCTGTACTTTTTTTACATCCTCCACAAACTCATCTGCCCTGATCTTGCCTGCGTCAACCCCTGTTGTATCACCTATAAGACCCAGCACACAATATTCCTTCCCCTGTATTACATTTACAGATACGTTATTTTCTCTTTCGATTTTTTGCTTCAGCCTCATTATTTCATTCAACGGCGACTTTGGCTTCATAATTACTATCATATATAAAATCCCTCCTTGAAATAAAAAAGCAAGGCTCCTTAATGAGCCTTGCCTAAAATTAACCAATTGCATTTTATTCTAGCATGAAGTATGTAAAACTTCCATCACCACATACAACTATATCCACTCATTAGGAAAGATCTAAATATTTTTGAAAGCAAAAATAACCAGCGCTAAAATAAAAATAGCCCCAGCTAAAGGTAAAGTAAAAGTAATTTTTATTTTCTGCTTTCATTTCTTTCCCAATGACATCTTTCATTTCAACTTTACCTCCACATAAAATAAATTATAATCTAAATCTATTGTTTCTAATTATAGCAGGTTCTCTCTTTATGTCAACAAGGAATTTTAAATTTATGGAATTATATGGAATTATGCCGAAATATATAGTATAATTAACCTAAATTATTTCCAATTCTCTACGATAATATATTGATTTGAAATTTCAGGTTAATCTATAACCTCAGGAGGACACAGTATGAACAGGTACAAGAAACTAGTCTTTGCTTTTTTTGTCTCTGCAGCTCTTATGAACAGTAGAAATATGATAAATACCGTACACGCAGATAGTATTTTACCAAATATTCAAAGCAGTGCCTACACTGCAGTTGGAAACATATTTGCCAAATGCGGATACAGGGGACAGTGCACTTGGTTTACATACGGTAGAGTTCTTGAAAAGCTCGGAATTGCACTACCTTCAGAATTCTACGGAAATGCAGTGGAATGGTGGTATGCCAATGCAAGAGACAATGTATACCCCTACGGTTATGAGCCCAGGGCAAATTCTATAGTAGTGTGGGGCGGCGGACCTATCGGCTACGGACATGTAGGTTTCGTAGAAAAAGTAGAAGGCGATACCGTATATTTTAATGAAGGTAATTTCAGCATAAGAGGAAATTACGATGGAAACGTGAAAACCCTTTCAAAAGAGGCCATAAAAAACCGCGGCAATTTATATCTAAAGGGGTACATATACGTTGGAAATGGGAGACAGTCAGTCCCTGCTTCTTCCCCGGGCAGCGGCCCTGATGAAGATACAGATACCCACAAAACTGGATTTGTAAATATTTCCAGTAATAATTCCTGTTTGAACATAAGAAATGGTGCAGGTACATCTTTTGGAATACTGGGGAGTCTAAAAAAAGGACAATCTATTGAAATAGTCGGTTCCGTCGGAAGCTGGTATAAGATAAAGTTGAATTCATCATATGGTTATGTAGCTTCCACCTACATAAGTACAGATGAAAACAGCAGTACTCCAACCTCCAACTCGAAAACGGGTTATATCAAACTTCAAAACAGCTCTTCCTATTTGAATTTAAGATCAGCACCCCAAGGCCCCATAATAGGATCCCTGTCAAACGGAACACAGGTAACCGTTCTGGGAAGTTCAGGAAGCTGGTGCAAGATCACTGCAGGAAATAAAACCGGTTATATCTATTCCAGCTATATGAGCTTTTCACAGCCAGCACCTGTACCGGCAAATTCCAAAACCGGTACTGTAATTTTGAAAAATAGATCTTCTGTATTGAATTTAAGAAATAATCCATGGACAGGGCGTGTACTCGCAGCTCTTCCCTATGGGAGTAAAGTTACGATTTTAAGTACTGACGGGCGCTGGTACAAAGTACAGGCTGGATCTGTAACAGGTTATGTACATTCTGACTATATAAGGGTGTAAAATTCAAATATCAAAAAAGCCAGCCTGGAAAATACAGACTGGCTTAGACTAGTTAGTATTGAATACCTTTAATATCCTCCAAATTTTTCACTTCCAGATTGTCTATTAATTCATAAGGTGAATTCTGACCCAACAAACTGGAAACATTGCAGAACCATTCAAGTGGTTTAATATACTTTACATCTCTGGATACCAAAAAATAAAAATCCGGATGGGTATTGGATCTGGTCTTATTACTCATAAATAAATTATGTTTCTGTATACCTGTAAGAAAAGGTTCTATTTTAGACTTAGTTTCATATAAAGTACATTTTATGACAAAAGCATCCACTGTTTTATCATAATTCTCAAAATATTTGCAATCCTTCCAGACTGCTATAACTTCCATGATTATCCCCCTTTTAAATCACATACTTGTCAATCATCTGCATTATTTCGTTTCAGATTATTAGTTCTATGAATTCTTTTACCGTTTTCATCAAAGATCTTTTTCATATGTTTCTCTGTAGTAAATACCGTACACATCAGAACAGGTATAAAACCTATCAATGGTACTAAATAACCCTTGCCGTGCAGAAAATAATGACCTATTTCGCCTAAAATAAGAAGAATAATTCCTGCCAACACGTACTGATTAGTAGAATATCTGTTTGCTTCATTCCATGTATCCTGATTTTTCATAGAAATATCAGTGCGATATCCATACCATGAATTGATTTTTTTAGGTCTAACCATTTTGGGTATAACGCCAAAAGCCAAGGTTACCAGGCCAAATACCAGTGAATATATCATATACTCAGCTCCCCTTAAAACTTAATATCCATTACTTTAATAATAAAACAATTCTTTTAAAAAGCCAACCTATTTCCCATTTAATTTGTCTTTCATATTAGATGTAAGTTTATCCAGCAGCTGAGGTTTATCCTTTCCATCATCAGGGAAAACCACATAACTGCATTCAAGGTGATATTCACTGTATTTTTCATCCACAGATCTTATTCTATTATATATTTCATTTATCTTATTCATGATAAAACGCACTCTTCCCCTCTGACATCGGGGTAATACACCTACCAGTGTAGAAAACCCATATTTTTCAAACAAATCCGGTGTTTTAAAAAGAACTCTTAATTTTTCATAGAGAGAGTCCACTAATATCAGATAATTATCTTTTACTTCTATTTTTTCGTCCATTTCCGTAAAATATTTTTTTATCAAGCTGATCATTATAATTGAAAGTTTCGTATGTTCAGCTTTAGCTTTCACAATCTGTCTTGTTATATACTGCTGGAAGTTCAAATATATTATTTCACCTTGTTCATCCTTATTTTTACTGGATTTTATAAGCTTATTAACCCTTTCAATCAGCATTTTATTATTAAAAGGTTTTAATATATATTCTGATGTTCCCTCTTTTATACATTTTATGAATGCATTTCTCGTATTCATTTTTGTAAGTATCATTATTGGAATATTTAGATTTCTAGCTTTTATCTTTCTAATTACTTCAAAACCATCTTCATTGCTAAGTCCAACTTCCAATATTATTAAATTTATTTCATCTTTATTGTCATGAAGTTTATTAAAAAAATCAAAAGAAGTGCCTGCCTCATATACGCCAATTCCCTTTCTCTCCAGAATCTCCTTTACTCTATATCTCATATAAGCCATATCATCCAATACAATAACTTTATCCATAATTATCATCCTATTTTCCATAGTAATATTTTAGACTATTCCTTTCCGCATTTGAAAAATGAAATTTTCAATGTCATATATTTTGTTATCGTCCAATTTAAGACTTACTTTAAAAAAATATACAGTTGAAAACCATGTTTTTTGCTAGGACATCCCACCATCTACAGTTATAATCTGACTTGTCATGTAAGAAGAAGAACCTCCTGCCAAAAAACATACTACTTTTGCAACTTCATCACTATTTCCAAACTTGCCCATGGGAATTTCTTCTTTTAAAATTTCTCTATCTTCAGCTTTTAAACAGGCATTCATCTGTGTATCTATTACACCTGGCGCTACGGCATTTACTCTGATATTAGAAGGTGCCATCTCCTTTCCAAGAGATCTGGTAAAAATATTTATGGCACCTTTTGTGGCAGAATAAATTGATTCACAGGAAGCACCGACATTTCCCCACATGGATGAAATATTTATTATAGATCCGCTTTTTCTTGAAATCATATGCTTTAACACACAATGTGTACAATTCAACATTCCTTTAAAATTGACATCTATTATGGAATCCCACTGTTTTTGCTGCATATCTACAAACAGACCTATATGACATATACCTGCATTATTTACCAGTACATCTATTTTGCCCATTTTGCCTATGGCATCTCTCACTATTTTCTCCGCATCCTCATACAAGCTAACGTCGCCCTGAACTACAATTCCAGTAGAACCAGCTTCTCTTACCATTTCCAGAGTTTTATATGCCCCTTTTTCATCTCTATTATAATTTATTACCACAGCGGCACCACATTTTGCAATATTTACAGCAATACTTCTCCCTATACCTCTGGATGCACCAGTAATTACAACAATTTTTCCTCCCAAATCTTCCATATAAATTTCCTCCTTTTAGAATCAAACCTGCATTACTTCAAGAAACATTATACATTAACTCTACATAATGGCAAAATAAAATTATAGTAAATTTGCATATTCTGCACATTTATGCTATTATAATTATAATAAATAATAATTCTCAATTAATATAATTTATTTGGAGGGATATATATGAATTTAACATTTCAGGGAAAAAGCGTAAGACTCTCTGGCAGTCCTCTTAAAGTTGGCGATGCTGTGCCAAATTTTACTGTTATAAACAATGCAATGGATACAGTTTCTTTAAAAGACACAAACGGTGTTAGAATATTTTTAACAGTACCTTCTATAGACACACCGGTTTGTGATCTGGAGACCAGAACTTTTAACGAAAAAACATCAGAAATTCCAGGCGTGACTGTATATACAGTATCCATGGATCTGCCCTTCGCCCAGAGCCGCTGGTGTGCAGCTAATGGAATAAAAAATGTAATTACAGTATCGGATTTTAAAGATAGGACATTTGGTAAAAATTTTGGAACATACATGGAGGATTTAGGTCTGTTGGCCAGAACTGCCTTTGTAGTTAACAGCACAAACAAAATCACCTATGTAGAATATGTACCTGAAGTTACAAATCAGCCAAACTTCGATGCCATATTAAATGCCGCTAAAAAAGCAAAATAAAGTGAATATACAGTACAAAAGATTCCTGGATCCCAAAGGTTCAAGAATCTTTTTTTTAACTTAATCTGAACTATATAAATATCATGAATATTGGAATAACAACTATACAAGCAAGTGTAGTGATAACAGTCACAATGCTGGCATATTTGTAATCTGCACCATAACCTTTTGCTACAATACTTGTATTGGTCATTGCAGGCATAATGGATTGGATAATAAATACTTTCCCCATCAGCGGCGGTACATGGATAAAATGAAGCAGCAGCATAACCAAAACAGGTGAAAGAGCAAATCGGGCAGCAAGCAAAATCAACAGTTCCCTATCAAATTTCAGTTCGGAAAATTTAACCGAACTCAGTACCAATCCAATGAAGATTAAAGCAAAAGGTGTCGTTGGAAATCCCAGATAGTTTAAAGTATCCATTACAAAATTCGGCAGATTTATTTTTAGGATGATTAGCAGAATCCCAACCATAAACCCCAGCAATGCAGGTGTTAGGATTTTTTTGGCTGTCGCTTTTGAAAAAAAAGAAACATTCTTGGCTAAATTTCCATCACGACTGATTTCATAATTTCCGATTGTCCAAAAATATGTTGTATTAACTATATAATAAATCAATACATAGGGTACACTTTTTTGTCCAAACAATTCCAAGTTAATTGGAAGTCCAACAAAAAATGTATTAGAGCAAAAAAATATAGATCTAAAGATTCCTTTATGTCTCCTTGGAACTTTGAGCAAATTGCTGATTAAAACAGACAGTATATACATGCTTCCCATGGAGATAAGTGGAACTAAAATTCCACTTATCAGAGAAAAAAACTTACTGCGGTCAAAATTGCCAACTAGATTCCAAATCATATAACAGGGAAGTGCAATATTCAGCAAATATTTAGTTATCGCACTTCCAAATTTATCATCTATCCACTTTGCACGTGACATAAAATAACCAACCATTATCATTACAATGATCGGAATGATGCTTTCTAAAGATGTAAAAAAAGTAAGTAGCATATTATAAACTCCAGATTCTCAAAATAATTTTATATTAAAATATCAACGTCTATTTTACTCTAAATACACACAACATTCAATTTATAATAAAGTTAATCTTAAGGTAAAATTATCACAACATCAATTTGAATTATAATAAAAAACATGTTATAATCACTTTAATAATTTAACAGGCTGGATGAAGCTGGCGGAATATATCCATAGACCGTTAGCTGACAAGCCTCTGGAGAGACTCGTAAAGAGCGCCGAAGGGGAAAACTGTCTACAGTGAAACTCTCAGGTAAAGAGGACAGAGGATTTTATCCAAAATAGTAAATTTCTAATTATTTGCTGTTTTAATTCCTTGTTTACCAGAGATTAAATTTAATTTAATCTCTTTTTTGTTTCTTAAATAATTATCAATATTGAAGGGAGATGAATTCAACAGATGAAGGCATTCATAACTGTAATCGGAAAAGACAAAGTTGGTATTATCTACAAAATAACTTCTGTGTTGTTTGAAAACAATATAAATATTCTAGACATCAATCAAACTCTGATAGAAAATTATTTTACCATGATAATGCTGGTAGATTTAAGCAAAATGAAAACAGATTTTACAAGCATAAAAAATATACTTGAAAATAAGGCAAGAGAAATGGGTGTTGATATCAAGATTCAAAGAGAAGACATATTTACTTCTATGCAAGAAATCTAAACTGGAGTGTGAACAATATGATAAATACCAAAAACATAATGGAAACAATAAATATGATAGATAAGGAAAATCTCGATATAAGGACAATCACAATGGGCATATCCCTCATGGATTGTATAGACAGCGACGGGAAGAAAGCCAGAATAAAAATATACGACAAAATAACCAGATGTGCTGAAAACCTGGTTAAAACTGCGGAACAAATCGAAACGGAATATGGAATACCAATAATACATAAAAGAGTATCCGTATCCCCCATTTCACTTGTGGCTCAATCAACCTCCGACAAAGACTATGTAAAATTTGCACAGACTCTAGACAAAACTACAAAAACCCTCGGTATAGATTTTATCGGAGGATTCACAACACTTGTCCATAAGGGTTATTCAAAGGGAGATAGAATACTCATAGAATCCATACCTGAAGCACTGGCATCCACCAATAAGGTCTGCTCTTCGGTGAATGTTGCAACTACAAAAGCCGGAATAAATATGGATGCAGTAAAGGATATGGGGAGGATAGTGAAAAAAACTGCTTATCTCACCAGAGAAGACGACAGCATAGGATGCGCCAAATTGGTGGTATTTTCAAATGCTGTAGAAGACAATCCTTTTATGGCTGGGGCATTTCATGGAATTGGAGAAGCTGATACCATAATAAATGTAGGCGTAAGTGGTCCCGGCGTGGTAAAATCTGCATTGGAGAAAGTAAAGGGGGAAAATTTCGGCACAGTAACTGAAACTATAAAAAAAACTGCTTTTAAAATAACCAGAATGGGACAATTAGTGGCTGATGAGGCTTCAAAAAGATTGAAAGTACCCTTTGGAATAGTTGACCTGTCATTGGCACCTACACCTGCAGTAGGAGACAGTGTAGCGAGAATTCTCGAAGAAATGGGATTGGAAAGCTGTGGATGTCCAGGTACAACGGCAGCACTTGCACTTTTAAACGACTCAGTTAAAAAAGGTGGTATAATGGCTGCATCACAAGTTGGAGGTCTAAGCGGTGCTTTCATACCGGTAAGTGAAGATGAGGGAATGATAAATGCAGTAAATGCAGGTTCTCTCAATTTGGAAAAGCTGGAGGCCATGACATGTGTATGTTCCGTTGGACTTGACATGATAGGCATACCGGGAAATACACCGGAATCAACCATATCTGCCATAATTGCAGATGAAGCTGCCATAGGAATGATAAACTGTAAAACAACTGCAACAAGGTTAATACCAGTTTATAATAAATCCGTAGGAGAAGAGGCAAATTTTGGTGGTCTCCTTGGAAAAGCTCCCATAATGCCTGTAAGCAAATTTTCCAGTAAACTTTTTATAAATAGGGGCGGCAGAATTCCGGCACCAATTCACAGCTTTAAAAACTAAAATGCCTAATTTGGCCTCAAACATATTTAGAATTATAAAATTAATACGATAAATTGTTATATTACTATATATTTCTAAATCAACAATATATGAGGTGAAACAATATGGCATGGGAAAAGAAACTTATTCCAGTTACCGAACTAAAGCCTGGAATGATGTCTTCAGAAGATGTAATTTTTGAAGATAAAATGTTATTGTCAAAAAATAATATCGTTACAAAACCTACTATAGATAAATTGAAACAAAATTACCTTGTGGATAAAATAGAAGTTTATGTAAAAAATGATTCTGATAGTCCATTAATTATTAAAACAAATACAATACAAAAAATAGAAAATGATTTTAACGAATTTTCTCTAAGTTTAAAACGTATATTCAACAACATATCTAAATTAAAAGTTCCTGAAATGAATGAAATAAGGATTTTTTCAAAAAAAATACAGGAGGAATTTAAGTCCACGGGAATAGTTATCAGAAATATTGTGTTTTACGGCAGTGGAAATGACACCATATACAGACACAGTATAAATGTATCTGCTATAAGTTTCATATTGGGAAAATGGTTGAATTTCAGCCAGCGAGAATTAAATTTATTGACCTATTCAGCAATATTGCATGACTTTGGCAAAACCAAAATCAGCAAAGATATAATAAACAAAACCGGTGCTCTCACTCCAAAAGAATATAAAATTTTTAAAAATCACCCTATTATAGGTTATAAATTCATAAAAAGCATTCCATACTTAGATCCCTCTGTAGGCTACGGGGTACTGATGCACCACGAGAAAATCGATGGATCTGGATATCCATTAGGTATAACTGGAGATAAAATACATGCATTTGCTAAAATAATAGCCATTGCAGATTTATTTGATGCTGTGAACTCTTCAAAATATCATAAAAAAGTAAGGGGTCCTTTTGAAGCCCTGAGGATAATTCAGGAACAGAGCTTGGAAAAACTTGATTGTAAATACTGCAGTGTATTTTTAAATCACATAATAAATTATTTCATGGGAGAAAATGTGCTATTAAACAACGGGAAAAAATGCAAGGTAATTCAAGTCCAGATAAATGATCTTACAAATCCGCTGCTCCTAAGCGAAGATAATTTCCTGGATTTAAGAAAAGAAAAAGATCTGTATGTGGAAAAGTTGATCATATGATCAACTTTTCCCCTTTTTTAAAGTCAAATCTTAAATTTTTGAATGATTACATTGAGCTTTTGAGCTGAATCCGACTGCTCTCTAGCAGTTTTATCAACTTGTATCATTTCCTGTGCGGCATCACTTATAATATCCTGAATTTGGTTGGTGCTTTCAGAAGACTTCTGTGCAATACCGGCCATGCCGCTTACCGCTTTAGTAACTTCATTTGTTGTGTTTTTAATATCTTCCGTCATAGAGGTCAGATGACTTAGAGAATCGGATGTAAATTGGGAATCCTTGTAATATCTTTCTCCTGTACTCATATAATTATCAAGCTGCAAATTCACATTTTCATCAATAAATCTTAAAGTCTGATGACTGGCGTCAGAGAGATTTTTAAAAGCTTCTTGAACTTTTTCCACTACATCTTGAATAGTAGAAACAGTTTCTGAAGACTGTTCGGCCAACTTCCTAACTTCTTCCGCAACCACTGCAAATCCCTTTCCATGCTCTCCTGCTCTCGCAGCTTCAATGGCCGCATTTAACGCCAAAAGATTGGTCTGTTCTGCAATATTCGCTATTATATCTGCCATTTCCTTTATCTTTGAAACTACTTTTCCATCCTCTATGGCTTTAAGTATATTCTTCTCTTCATCTTTATAAATGGATTTGCATTCTTCTATAGCCTCTTGGGCACTTTTTTGGACAGAAAGGGCATTTTCTTTGGAATTGTTTGCATTTTCATTCACATTCATAGCTTGATTGGATAACTGATTTATATTCGAATCTATCTCTTCCACTGATGCAGTGACTTCCTGGGCTGAGGCCGTTGTTTCCTGCGAACCGTTTACTATGTCGCTTATGGATTCATTTATATTCTGAAATTTGGATGTCATTTCCTGAACTGTAGCAGAGAGCTCCTGACTGGAAGCACTCATATTTTCAGAATTTTCAACTATGGTTTTAACTAGAGACTTTACATTCTTCTGGGCTGTATTGAGGGAAAGAGCTGTATCTGCAAATTCATCCCTTCTCTTCATATTTATAGGAGTACTAAAATCACATTTAGACAACCTTCTGGCAAACTGTTGTATCTGTGCCAGAGGTCCTGTAGCATATTTCGCAACAGCTATACCGCATATAACAGCTACTGCTATCATAACCAGCAAAACAATGACAGCTGTAGTCAAATTATAATTTAATGCCTGGGCATAATCGCTTTTAGGGCTGACGGCCACAACTGTCCACCCTGTTTCCTTCGATCTATTAAATCCAGCTATTTTCGATTCCTTTCCCCGTCCGTACTTTATATTGCCCTGTTTTTCACCTAAGACGGACTGTCCGGAAGGAATTTCTGATTTTATATTTTTCATTATCTTGCTCCTGTCAGAATCTGCAATGATTGTACCTTCCCGTGAAATCAAAATGGCGTACCCGCTTTTCCCCACCTTAGTGGCAGTCAATCTATTCCTCAATGTGGACAAATCAACATCAAAAGCCACGGCACCCTTTCTTCCGTCATCAAGGTGTACTGCTTTGGCAAGAGTTATTACGATTTTACCTGTAAGAGCATCTTTATATGGTCCGCTGACATATATGCCGCCATTGGAAGCCAAAGCCTTCTTGTACCATTCTCTTGATGTCGGATCAAAATTTTCAGGTATTTTTACAGATTCGGGATACACTGTCATCTGCTTTGATTCATCACCCAGATAAGATTGTAATATGTCATTATTGCTTCGTGTTATACTTCCCAATGCATTCAATAGACTTTCCCTGTTCTGGGAAAGTACATCTCTATTGAATGATAACGATTCCAAATCATGTTTCAAAGAAAGGTTATGCAAATCTATGTAGGAAACTTTTTCATTTGCAACCTGGCGAGTCAATTCCCCTGCATTATCATTTATGATCTTAGATGCTATGGAAAAGGAAAAAACCGATACTATGACTACTGGTACTACAACTAGCAATATCAACAGTCCAATTAATTTATGATGTAGTGACATTTTATTTATCAAAATTTTACCCCCCCGCAGTTTATTTAATTATATACTAGCATATTTACTCTAATCTTGCCATTAGAAACATTATTTTTATGCCAAGTCCAACAAATTTTTCCTCATATTCTGTCATTATATTTTCATGAAAATCACTGTTGTGAAGATCATAAGTCAAATATTCTATTTTATAACCGCTTTCTGCAAAATAATCCTGGGATTCTTTAAAAAGATCGATGTCATCCGTTTTAAACCATATCAGGCTTCCCGTCTTTAAGAAATTCCTGTATTTATTTAAAAATACAGTATGGGTCAATCTCCTCTTTTTCTGTCTTCTCTTAGGCCAGGGATTGCAAAAATTTATATATATCCTATCAATTTCCCCATTATCGAAAATTTCTTCGATTTTCATTATATTCATGGGTATTATCCGCACATTTTCCATTTCATTTTCCTTTACTTTTCTCAACGCATATACCAGGACTTCATCCTTCAAATCAATCCCTATATAATTTATATCTATATTGTCAGCTGCATGAGTGCATAGAAACTTTCCCCTTCCGCACCCCAGCTCCAAATATATTTTATTATTATTTCCGAATTCATTCTTCCACTTTCCCCTGTATTTTTGGGGTTCTGTTATAACAATAGGGCTAGCTTCGAGTTCAGGTCTGGCCCACCATTTTTTTCTAAGTCTCATATTGTAAGATTCCCTTCCCATATCTGCAGTTCACACATTCGTACACAAAATACGAAATTTTTTTACAAAATACGATAATTTTAGATAAATTAATTATATAATAGAATTAAAAACAGCCTGTATTAAAATTCAAGGTGGTAAATCATGAAATATTTAAAGCGTTTAAAGTTACCAAAAAAAATTACAGCAATTATAATAATTGCCATTTTAGTTATCGGCATGCCGATTCATTTTGTATTAAAATCATATTTTAATACAAGTTTGTTTTCACAGGCAGGAAAATTAATAGACAAGATAACTTTAGAAATCTATAAAAAAAATTCTCCAAACGTGTACCTGCCGGAATATTTAAAATACCAGAATATAGACAAGAATAAATTAAAAGCCTACTTAGCTACAAAGAATTCGCTGTTATGCAGGGATCCCTATTTCTCTACAATAATCAAAACCTCAAAGAAATTCAACTTAAATCCAGTTTTGATGTTTGCCATAACAGGACAAGAACAAAATTTCGTACCTGCAGACACACAAGATGCACCTAAAATAGCCAATAACCCCTTCAATGTACACCACAGCTGGAGGGAATACAATACAAACATAAAAGATTCCTCGAGGATAGCTGCCAAAACCATTATAAATTTATCTGCAAACAGACCTAAAGAAAACAATCCTTTTATCTGGATAGGCAGCAAATATGCCGAAGACAAAAACTGGGGAAATGGTGTTCAATCCATATTTGAAGAAATAAATAATTACTACAGAACCCACAGCAATTGACATTCATTTTATATAATGCCGCTGGCTATTTTAATAAAGGCCTTATATATGGCGAATGATGGGATACCCACTACATATTTGGCTACCGGAGTAGCCACAAACAACAGCAATATTATAATTTGATATCTGTATATACTATCCGATATCCTGTAAAATAAAGACGGAAAAATATCCCTCAGTATATGAAATCCGTCTAAACCCGGTATTGGTATCAGGTTAAATACAAATAACATACAATTTATATTTACAATATATAGTATAATTTTAATCACCAAATTAAAAATTGAAGAAGACTCTGTAATCATACCGCCCCATTTATATACCAGTACTACCAGCACGGCAGCAGCAAATGCCACTGCCAAATTTGCCAATGGACCTGCAGCAGATACCTTTAGATCATCCCTGCTCCCATTTTTGAAGGCACCGGGGTTGATTTCCACGGGTTTAGCCCAGCCAAATCCCACCAGCAGTATCATTATAAACCCTATAATATCCACATGAACAAATGGATTTAAAGTAAGTCTTCCCTGAAATTTTGGAGTCTTATCCCCTAATTTATCCGCCACAACCGCATGTGCAAATTCATGAAATGCAAATCCAATTAATATAGCAGGTATTACGAGTATTTTCCCTAATATAGTTTCAGTCAAATATTTCATTCCTTCCTCTTGATTTTTAATTTAATGGCAATTTCTCCAATCGACCATTGCTTATGGATGCAATTCCACCTTCAAACATCTGTACGAAATTTCCCTTATATGTATATTGCTTTCCCGTTGCCGCGTCGGTAACAACTCCCTTTAGGTTATTATTTATGTATAATTTTCCCGAGGGCATCAAAAATATATCATTTCTATTCACAGGTTGACTTAAATTGACATTTTGATAACCATTTTCACCTGCATTTAAACTTCCATAATAAATATTTGATATTTTTCCGTCATTTTCATCTCCTATATATATTTTATCATTTTCATCCACTCCTATCCATCTAGGATTTTGAACTCCCTTAATGTCAATGGGATTTTGTCTTCCCGTAACATATATGTTGTGATATATGCTGTCCTCATATATTAATTTGTCATCAAGATATAAAATTCCCATCTTGTCTATCATGTATGATTTTGTATACACCTTCTGCATTTCCTTCATTATATTTATTCTGTATATACTGGTTCGCCGGCCTCTATTTTGAATCTTTACATATATTACATTTGTAAAAGGCGACTCCTGTATATCATCAATCTGAGCCTTTTCATCGGGACAGGTCAGTTCCTTGATATTTTCTTTTATATCCTTGTCAACCTCGTAATAAGACAGATTAAATTTTGAACCATCATATTTGGAATCATGTTTCTCTGCAATAAGCATTCTATTTCTATCCTTGAGCCACTTGTAAAAAGATACCTTAACTCCATCTTTAAACTCTACATTTTTTTCGTCGCCGGTCTTTGAATCCACAATTTTCAAAGCGTTTTCCTGATAATAAGCAACATATCTGCCATCAAATGAAACACTGATATTTTTGGCATTCTGCGGTATTTTCACAGTAGTATCTTCCCTCTTGGGTTCACTTTTCAAGACTTTTTTAGCCTTTATCTCTGTTTGAGAAGATAAAAAATAATTATTTATATAAAACAGTCCTGCAAACTGTATTGCCAGTGATATGGACATCCATGCAATAACTCTCTTAAAAACTTTCATCTTACACTCCCCTTTAACAGTTAGTTCCTATGGCTTCACATAAATAGCAGATGGAACAGATCTCTCTCCCAAAGGATCGCAAGTATTGTTTATTACTTCTCCTTCATAGTACATAGTAGTAGAAGAACCTCCATCCAAATTTGTGGCATTTACTGCACCGTATTTAAGCATTATATTTTGAACATCTCTCAGTGAAGCTCCTACACTTTTGGCCTGACGTCCATCTATAACAAGAAAAATCATGGCTCCATCTGTCCTCTGACCTATAGCTGTTCTAGGGGCTATTCCCCATCCGCCATCTCCTGATTTTATGGTTCCTTTACCATTTACTACCAATGCAGGTCCAAAGGATATAGCTTCTGTAACGCCCTTTTGTTTCATGTCATTTAAACTATGATTGCCTACTAAAAGCTGTCCTTTTTTCGTAATTGCCATCACTTCCGATTTTTTATCAGAATTTTCTATATCATTAGAAACAATTTTACCGTTGCTCATAAGTATACCTGTAGGTTTCCCTCCAGTACCGGTCCATTTGCTGCTTCCAGAAGAACTGTCCTTAAAGGCTCCTCCATTTATGGCTGCTACAGCATTATTATTTTTTGCTATTCTGCTGGTAAGCTCTCCTGCAACTCCCAATTTTTTGCTGTATCCCACCTTAACTCTAGAAGGATCATGAATTATCAATACATAACCCTTAAATTTCTTTCTGTCATCACTTATATCCTCTCTTTCTATACTGCTGTCATGTTTATTTTCAAAATTTAAAGTTTTTACACTATTTTGTTCTACACCCGCCGCAGCATTTCCTGCCAGTATTTTTTGTATTTCTTCATCCGACAGAAATAACTTTGCAATGTATTGATGACTCAAAGTGGTCATAGCTGCACCCACCACCGTCCTCTTTACATTTTCAAAAGGACCATGAAATATTAAAAAAGGGGCTGTCATTCCAGTAAATATAAATTCAAAGAGTAAAAAACAAAGCACCAGTTTCCAAACTGATTTCTTTTTTTTATTTGATCTTCTCCTCTTTTTCATATATTGAAACCTTTCCTTTCTAAAAAAAACATAATATAAATTAAACACACATCTTTCAATATTGTACAATAAACGATAAAATTTTTAAATAGAAATAATTATAAATACATAAAAACTTCATAAAATGGCCGGACAAAAAAAAGATATTTGCCACCACAATATATATAAATATGCTTCAGCAAAATATCTTTATATGGTATAATTATTTTCAAATTTTTCTCATTTACAGTCTTTTAGAAGCTTCATAAGCCAGTGGGGATCTTTCACACTCGTCATGTTTTAAAGTAACCTGATAGCAAAGGGGGCTTCCCTTCATTTTCTCAGACGCATAGGATAGTCCATTGGATCTGGAATCTAAAAATGCCTGATCTATTTGTTCCGGATCTCCTATAAGCAGGAGCTTGGTGCCCACACCAACTCTAGTCACTATGGCTTTTACCTGTTTAGGTGTCAGATTTTGAGCTTCATCCACCACAAGCCAGTTTTTCGTAATGGAACGGCCTCTCAAATAGCCCACTGCCTCCGTAGTTATGATTCTCCTGTCAAATAGCTCCCTAACCTTATCTTCCAGCTCCTTTTCATTATTATATCTTTCCTTTTCATTTGAATCCACCAATATTTCAAGATTATCAAGTATAGGTCTCATAAGCGGAAAAATCTTTTCCTGCTCCGTACCCGGTAAAAATCCTATATCCTCATCCATTGTAATATTGGGCCTGCATATTAGCATTTTTCTATATTTTCTATTGTCTTCCTCCATCATATTATGAAGTCCCACTGCCAATGAAAAAAAGGTTTTAGCTGTACCTGCAGGCCCCTTTATTATAACAAGGGGAGCTTTTTCAGCACTTGTAAGGAGAGCCTCCAGCATAAATTTTTGACCCACATTTCTTGGATATATTCCCAGCGGTGAACTGTCTTTAAAATTAAGAGGAACAATTTTCTTTCCGTCAAATCTTCCCAGGGCGGTTTGTTTAGAATATTCAAAACAATGTATTATAACAAATTCATTTATATAGAAAACTGGGGCAAAATACTTTTCAGTTTCCCCATCATAACAGGTAATTTTATCAACCTCTATATATTTTTCTCTATAAAAATTTTCTATATCTTGTTTTGATGCATACACATCCATCCTTCCTGTGTATTGACTTTTATCCTCAGGAACAACTTTTTCATAAAAATCTTCCACGTCTATATCTATAATATCAGCTTTGATTCTTTCAAAAATATCTTTTGTTATAAGGCAAACATCTTCACCTTCTTCTTTAAGTCCTTTACATACCTGTATTATTCTGTTGTCCGGCTTACTTCTGTCCCATGCAGGGGGCAGTTTTACATTATAGTGATTCATTTCAACCCTAAATTCTCCACCAGATGGCAATTGTACTCCTTCATTGATTTTTCCTTTTTTTCTCAAGCCATCTATCAACCTGGCTGCATGTCTTGCATTGGCGCCCAGATCGCCTTTGTCTTTTTTAAACCCATCTAATTCTTCCAATACCACCTCCGGTATAACTACGTCTCCATCACCAAAAGTCAGTATGGCTCCTGGTGAATACAGAATAACATTGGTATCCAAAACATAAGTTTTTTTCAAAGTCATTCCTCCCCTCTATCATTATTATAATATATTCATCTCTACATATAAATGCATTTATTTATTAAATACATTTATATATCCATATATTAGGAAAAGCAAGCATTAAAAACTTTTAATGCTTGCTTTTTTAAGGAGATCTAATAATTTAAACTAATTATCTTTCTATAGTTCTATTTTATACATAAGATATTACAAAATTGTGTCATATATATTAAATAGATGTTTATTTTTTAAATATTTTATAAATAATCTGGTTTTACATATGACATACCCTAAAATTTTACCACATTTTGAGGATTTCCATCCAGCCATTTTATTATGTTATCAAAAGTTATATGAGCTCTCCTGACCATTGCTTCCTTAGTTGCAAATCCTATATGAGGAGTTAGGACAGTATTCGGAGCATGAAGAAGAGGATACGATGTGTCAAGAGGTGGTTCACCGTCAAATACATCTATTCCTGCGCCTCCAATTTTTCCATTTTTAAGTGCCTCTGCCAGAGCATTGTTATCTACGATGGGCCCCCTTGCAGCATTTATCAATACAGCACTGTTTTTCATGAGAGCTATCTTTTCCCTGTTTATAAGGCCTTTCGTCACGCTGCTTTGCGGAAGATGTATTGAAACCACATCACTTTTTGAAAGAAGTTCATCAAGGCTCACATATTTTACACCTATTTTCTTAAGTTCTTCTTTTTCACTCCTATTGTAACCAAGTACGGTACATCCAAAGGCCTTTGCCAATCGGCATACTGCAGAACCTATAGCACCTGTTCCAACCACCCCAAAGGTTTTTCCATTTAACTCAACTTGACTGTATCCGCTTTTCGTATTTCCATCTCTTGTAATGCCATCCAGCGGCACTATGTTTCTAAACACAGCCAGGGCAAGTCCTATAGCAAGTTCAGCTACTGAATTTGTACTGTATCCTGCTGCATTTGAAACCATCACATCTTTATTACACGCACTGAGCTCAACGTGATCAATCCCTGTAAATGCTATGGACATCATTTTAAGCTTATCATCAGCTCGTATCACTTCACCTTTAAGAGGTAAGTTTGCAAGTACAATAATTTCGGAATCCTTTACTCTATTTTTCAGAATCTGAATATCCGAAGTCCTGTCATTATATACTACAAGTTCATGTCCCCTGTCCGTAATCGGTTTCGCAATATCCCTAAGTTCATTTTCTGATAAACCAAGTGGTTCAATAACCGAAATTTTCATAAACATTCCTCCGTTGTATTATGATTATAATATATCTCTATTTTTAATAATAGTACTTAAATTAAATGAATACAAGTCAAATTAATACAAATGAGTTTTCAATTTCTTTGAAAGAGAGGCCAGAAGCCTCCCTCTCTTTACTTGTCCATTTTTTTGCTGATTGCTTTGCTGTATTCATTCAAAATCATGTCTAGTTTTTGACTTTCATCAATTATTTCAGAATCCAGCAAATTTCCATTTTGTCTAATTGTGTCCAATAATTGTGTCCTTAATTTTTCTACTTCTTCCAATATTTTATCAATTTTGGACATAAAAAAACACCTCCTTTCTCACATCAGTATAGAAAAGAAAGCATTTTTTATAAATATAATTTTTCTCATTATTCATTATTTATTGAAATATCAATCAAATATAAATCAATATAAGAAAATAAACATCTGGTAGTTCCCAAATGCTTATTTTCCCCTCTAAACATAATGTTTAGGACAATTACTATTATATATGTAATTTTATTACAAATCAAGTATTAATAGACATATAAATATAATTCTAACAATTAAAAAAGTAAGCACTAAAACAGTACTTACTTTTGTACAAAGAAATATTCACCACTATACTATAATAGGTATTCTCAATTTATTTTCAATTTCATTCCAAAAAGCATTAAAACATGGTTTTTCCTCTATATATTGGAATATGGATTTTATTTCATTTATGGAAGTATAGGCTATATAGGAGGTCTTATCGTTCTTTTCACTCTGGGGAGATTTTAATGCAATATTTGCATCTGTACTCAATATTTCATTAATTTCTCTAATCAGCACTCTATTACCATATATTCTCAGGCGCAGTGCCTTATATTTCGTTTTTTTCCGTTTACTCCTATATCTGGTAGAGTAATCAAACCTGCTGTGCAATTCTATATAAGCTCTCAAAAAATTATCATACTGATTCAATTTAGGTAATTTTCGGATATCCGAATTTCTGTTATTCCAGCCTATGGATTTCAATCTTTCTATGTCAAAATATTTAGTGCTCAAGACATATTGTACATTCTTCTTATCTTTTTGTTTATATATATTATTCCCACAGACTTTTTGTATCTGTTCAAGAAAATATTTATTTTTATTTTTGAAAATAAACCTTCCCCGGGATATATATCCAATTGAAAATATTATTCCTAAAATGTAATCATTCAAATTCATCACCCCCAATAACTCTCTATGTTATCTAACGATATTTGAAAGTAATTTCGGGGTGTCGGCATACCTGCACAAAATTTTATCTTCCTATGTCAGCAGGTTGTCCTGAAATAGCATCCACATCATTCAATCTAGGATCTCTACCTTCTATTTTAACCATAAGCTTATATGGAACACACACGACATTTTCACCTGGTTTTGATATCCATCCCATTTTCATTCCTATTTTCCTAGGACTATTTGAATCAGAAATACGTATTTTACCTTTTTCCACCTTGATTTTATTAAAACCGGACTTACCGTATCTTACAGTAAATTCATAAGTATCCTGTACTTTATTTAAATCAATAGTTCTTATTATTTTGCCATTTTCCTTTATAACTGCTATTTTAGTTGAATCATCCAGCCGGCTTTTATACACGTAAATTCCTATTAAACTTATAACAATCAACATACTTATAATTAAAGCAATAATTTTATCTCCCTTTTTCATATTCAACTCCTTATTATTATCACCTTTTTGAGCGCCTGTATCCTGCAGCCTGTGCCTCTGCCTCTGTATTAAAATATTCTTCAGCACTAGTTCTATCATAAAAAGCTTGACCAGGAACATGATAAATTTTTTCTCCCCTTGAATTTATATTACCTTTTATCTTTCCCGATCCAGACGGTTGTATATTTTTCCGGCTGGATGAAGTTGTACTTGAATTACTTGATGTAGAACCTGAAGGAGCACTCGTTCCATCTCCTTTAGTGGTACCATTAGGATTCACAGACCACAACCCTCTGTTGTTTTCTCTGGCATCTGCACAAAACTTTCTGAAATATTCAGCATATTTTACATTCGGCTGCACAGTCATCTGTTCTGCATATCCATTATAAGCCAGTATAGCATTGAACATCTTGTTTCTGACTTCGTCTTCAGTTATCTCCCTGGGTGGTGAAATCCACACATACCTCAATAATCTTCCATATCTATCAGTGTTCCCCGCATCGCTTTCGAGATATACAGTTTGTCCATATAGTTGTGATTTTGTATAATCAGAAGCCTGTTCTCCATATTGTTCATGCTTGGTGGTGAATTCTGGGGTATTCACACCAATAAGCCTCACTTTTGCAGTTTGTCCATTTTCAAGTGTTACTCCTACAGTATCTCCATCAGTATGATGGGTTACAGTAGCTTTTTCCAATTTCACAGGAGACTGACTGTTGGGTTCAACAGATTTGGCAGCATCTTTAGTTGAACTTTGAGCCACCTGTTTATCTGTATTCAAATCCTTAGAATTTAAAGTTGAGGAATTTGAGCATCCTGCTGCCGTAATCAATAGAATTGCCGTCATAAACACTATTATAAATATATTAAACTTTTTAATTTTCATCTGCAATATCTGCCTCTCTTTTTTATTTGCTGTCACAATAACGTATTAAACACAAAAATAACAATGCCCTGAATTTCTTCAAAACACTGCTATTACTTACCTGGTAGTCCTTAGAAGAACCGAACTCCTGATTTCACTTTCCCAATATTGTAAGTGCATACGATTTTCTGCAAGTTTTGAATTATGTAAAAATGGTGTAAATTCAAATCAGGTTTACACTATTTGATACTACTTATTTTAGCACATCTTTCCCATTATAAATTAATGAAGGTAACTATTACTAAAACCAGATATCCTGATATATATAATTATATAATATTTATGCAATTCATAAAAGCCCTAAATGCAGCAGGATCATTTACCTTTTTATTAGTCGGTAACTTGCAGCATAAAATATGTACAATTATATTGGGTAAAATATAACCTTAAGTAAATACTATTAGTAATAAACTTTGTATTTAATTATTTACTGATTTTTATAGGAGGAAATTACATGGATAATAATAAAAACAGAATGAAAGATAGGCCCAAATCCAATGCTGAAAAAAGAAAAATGTATCCTAAAACCGGTGCTAAAATAGGTATTGAACATGGAGAAAAATATACCAAAACATCAAAATTATCTCATAATAAATAATAGTAGCTTAGGAATAAAATTTACTGTGTCCATGCTAAATAAACACATTATTTTACATAAAAAGTATTAAATTAATAAAAATACCATAAATGAGTATATTTTTTGCTCCGGCTATAATATAATGATAAGGTATGTAGGTGAGCAACTACAGAGAAATTGTAAATCCACAAAATCATGTTATACGAGAAAGAACCTATATGCAAACAAGTAACTTCTTCCAAAAGTTACTTGTTATTTTCTTTTTCAGGTTTATCTATATAGAAAGTAAAAATGACTCAAAGCTTTATACAAAGTCTGTCAATAACCTTTTGTTTAGATGAATTGACAACCTTAATAAATTTTTTTACAGCTGCATTTATCTCTTTTGCANATATAGAAAGTAAAAATGACTCAAAGCTTTATACAAAGTCTGTCAATAACCTTTTGTTTAGATGAATTGACAACCTTAATAAATTTTTTTACAGCTGCATTTATCTCTTTTGCAGTAGAGTAAAATGCATTATTTATAATGTCAGATTTAAGCCACTTCCATAGACCTTCAATAAGATTAAGCTGTGGACTGTATGGTGGAAGAAATACAAGCTTCAATCGAGGGGTATCCTGTAGGAATGGCTGGATGAGTTTTGCATGGTGAATACGGGAATTATCCAGGATCATTACAATCTTTCCATCAGGATATTCATGTACTATTTCTTGTAGAAATTTGAGAAATACTTTCGCATCATACTTTTCATCTTCACTGCAATATACTTGTCCAGTTTCATAATTTAATACACCTAGAAGCTTAACTCCTCTATGCTTTCCAGTAGTAGGAATAATTCTTTGTCTGCCTTTGATAAACCATGTTTTTGCTATAGCCTGATAATCCCGGATCATTGACTCATCTTCAAAAAGAATATGGTCGATAGACCCATATATCAGCTTCTTTTTAAAAGCTCAAACTGTTTCTTGAATTCTTTCTGTTTCAATTCATCAGCTTTTTTCAAAGAATATGTTGGTCGAGTGAAACTCAAATTATTCCTGTATAATACTTCAAGCATTCCTCTTTGACAGTAGGAAACACCATAAAGTTTCATTACCAGCTGCCTTATTATTGTAGTGTCCCAGTTTTTTCTTGCAGTAAAACCTTCTTCATCAGGAGTCCTGGTTGTAATTATTTTAACTAGTTCTGATTCCTGAGCATCGGTTAGATGATGGGGAGCTCCCGAGCTTTTACCCATAGCCAGGCCACTTAACCCGAACAATTTATACTTTTTAACATAAACACCTACAGTTTGAGAAGATATATTGTTCATATAGGCAATCTCATTAAGCTTGTATCCTTGAAGATAGTTAAGAATGACCATATATCTTATATGCATTCTCTTATTTGAGTTATTTTTTAGTTCCTGGTTGACTTCTTCAAAATCTGATTTTTCAGCATAATAATTTATTCTATCATGTACCCTTTCCATTCCAGTTCACCATCCTATAGTTAGAATTATTATATTTTTATAATTCCACTATTTAGTGAATCTTATTGCAGAATTTATTGGAATGATATTTATATACTTGTTACTTTCTATATATATTAACTCTAACATCTGTCAAAATTTTATCCTTTGAAATACCAGCTTTGTTTTCAAAAAACATTTTAAGTTTATCCTGCCTGTAGCAGAAAATTGAGATGATGGATAAGCTCAATACTACGGTAATTGAAAGCACTACAAAAGGAGCAACTCTATATAATATGATACATTACTGTTAAATACATTATAGCATAATATTGTTAATACTTTAAAGATACCAGATTCATATACTTTTTATATTTCAATATTAGTATGTTTTTATTAAAAGAGGCAAAATAGAAAGAGTTCTGGATTTCTCCAAAGCTCTTAAAATTTACGTTCCACTGTAGTCTTTAACAAAATATAAAAATAGAATTTTTGTAACTTTATAATTGGTTATTACATTTCCTGTTATTCTGTCATATAAGTTATTACCTGTAATAGTATAAATCATGGTATTCTTTTTATTTAGTTTACTTCTCTCCCGATTATATTTGACCCTATTAACTCTTATGGTCTCTTTAAATGCTTTAAAAGGATGCCCTGTTACAAATATATGACTTCTAACAGATAAAAAAGGAGAAGAATGAATCAAGATAAATATTCCAATAATCATCAAAATAGCTATTGTCGTAATTTCTTTTTTTAAAAATTTCATTTCAATCTCCTTTTATTTTTTAAATATTATTATAAATTAATTTTATCATATTTTATGGTAAAAATAAAAAGCTATCTTTAGCTCTTTGGCACCATAATCCTAAACTTAAATTTATCATCCAACTTATCAATCAATTTATCTCCATTTGTATCTGACATAATCACTAAACCACTGCTGTTTTTGAGTATCATCTGCAGATATTCCTAATTACACTTTCTCCATATTCACCCACATAATATTCTGTATCTTTCAATGATATTACAGGTTTATCAAATATAGAATCTGGACATTTTATTTTTAGTCCCAGCATCTCAGATCATTAATAACGATAATTAAAAATGTGTTAAATGCAAAAACAGCAATGTCTTGAAACCCTTCAAAACATTGCTATTATCTATTTGGTAGTCCCTAGGAGAATCGAACTCCTGATTTCACCGTGAGAGGGTGACGTCTTAACCGCTTGACCAAGGGACCTCATACTAATTTTTGCAATCAACAGATATAATTATATATTTTTTTATCAATTTAGTCAATGCTTTTTTTACTATAAACTGCTTGCAAATAATTTGCAAGTAGTTATATAATAATGTGGTAATGCATTTTATAGAAAAGACATATTTCCACAATTTCGGTTTTATCCACCGATTGTGCACAGCAACGAACAAATGGGAAGAGGTATAAATATGATGATTCACATAAAAGATTTGACTTTCTCATACACGGGAAGTCCGCCTTATATTTTAAATAAAATAAATTTGGACATTAAAAAAGGGGCCTATGTTTCAATTATAGGAGAAAACGGCAGTGCAAAAACCACTCTAATAAAATTAATCTTAGGGCTGCTGCATCCTCTAAAAGGCACTATACAGGTACAGACCAGGAAAATCGGATATGTCCCTCAGATAATGGAAACCTTCAACTCTCAATTTCCCATTACTGTTTCCGAATTAATCAAGTGCCATATGAAAATTTTAAAGATAAAAGATAAAGCATCTTTGGAAAGATGCTTAAATATTATCGGAATGAATGATTTTAAAAATAGTTTAATAGGAAATTTATCTGGAGGACAGCGTCAAAAAATATTCATAGCCAGAGCACTGATAGGCCATCCTGAGCTGCTAATACTTGATGAACCCTCTACCGGAGTTGATATTCCGAGTCAGAGAGAAATATATAAAATAATAAGCAATTTAAACAAAAGTTTATCCATAACAATACTATCTGTAGAGCACAACCTGGAAGCTGCCCTTGAAAATTCCAGTCAAATATGCACCATAAGTAATGGAAATGCATGCCTTTACAGTATTGAAGAATACAAAAAATCAATAGGTCATAAAAATTAAAAGCTTTTTACTGGAGGGAAACTATGTTACAATACGGTTTTATGCAAAATGCAATTATTGCAGGTATATTCATATCCATATTATGTCCTGCTGTAGGTACGTTTCTGGTTTTAAAGAGATATTCCATGATGGGAGACACCCTGTCACATTCATCTCTGGCCGGTGTGGCGATAGGGTTGGTATTCGGGTATAATCCCATATTGACTTCTTTTATATTCACCTCCGCTGCAGGATTAGTAATAGAATTTCTAAGAAATTATTATAAAAAATATGCTGAATTAATTCTGGTAATAGTCCTTACTTTTTCTGTCGGGATTGCAATTGTACTCATAAGCACAGGAAAGGCAAATGCAAATGTTAACTCCTTTTTATTTGGAAGTATACTTACAGTATCCAAAGGTGAACTCCGTGCAGTATTTCTGATGAGTATAATCTCAGTTTTAACTTTACTCCTATTGTATAACCAGCTTCTTTACATAACATTTGACGAAGAAGGTGCCAAAATATGTGGAATAAAAGTAAAACTCATAAATTACCTTTTTGCCCTTTTGGTAGGTGCTACCATTTCAATATCCATCAGAATATTAGGCATTCTCGTGATCTCATCTATGATTGCCATGCCTGTGGCCGCATCGCTTCAGCTCCACAAAGGTTTTAAACTGACATTTATATTTTCCATTATATTTGGATTCATAGATATAATGGCAGGATTAGTTTTATCCTATTATATAAATAGCGCCCCTGGGGGAACCATAGCTCTTGTCTCAGTGCTTACACTTGTAATCACATTGGCTTACAGAAAATTATTTAGAAAATAATCTCTTATAAGTATACTTTATCCTTTACATATGTTTTAAGGATTTTTTATACCTGTGATATAGCTTTCTATATTTTTATACATACTTGACCAGGACCGTCTACAAAACATAATTGTCACATCACTTCTCTTGGACTGATTCTTTATTATTCCAGATATGTTGTGGCCTATATAATCCGTCAGCACCAGAACCAAATCTGTATTCTCGGGTATCTTTATTTTTCTATCACCTTTTTTCCTTCCACTGACATGGCCTATCTTGTTGAATCCATTTTCTTTTAATTTACTCTTTATATTTCCTAACCTGTCTCCCCCGATAACCAAAATACTCATAAATAATCCTCCCTTTAAATTAAATGATATCGATTCTCATTTTCAATTTTAACTTAACTTTCCTTTTTTGTAAACACCAAAATTAAAAACCTGATGAATTTTAAAATCCATCAGGCTAAAATTTAACAGTATACAGATTAATTTTCTATTCCCTTTCTAGCTTTTACACCTTCAGTATAATAGTGCTTTATCTCTTTCATTTCAGTAACCAGATCCGCCCTCTCTATTATTTTGGGATCCGCATACCTTCCTGTCAGTATAACTTCTGTTTTTTCAGGCTTCATATCCAAAAGTCCCAATACTTCGTCTGCGGTGAAGAGCTTGTAATATACAGCTATATTTATTTCGTCCAATACCACTATATCATACGCCTCAGAACTGAGCACTTTCTTAACTTCTTCCAGACCTTCCTTGGCCACTTTGATATCCTTTTGGCTTGGTGTGTCAAATATAAAGACATCCCGTCCAAACTGCTCCAATGTAAAATTAGGCAAATACTTTCCAGCTTTTAATTCACTGTAATCCATCCCCTTCACAAACTGTCCAAAAAACACCTTCTTGCCCGCACATACCGCTCTGAGCGATAATCCCAATGCTGCTGTAGTTTTTCCCTTTCCATTTCCAGTATAAACCTGAATATATCCTTTATCCATTATAAACATCAGCTCCCCTTTCACAAGCATTTTTTATAAAATCAAAATTTTCCAATGCCTTCACCTTATATATTTTAATATTTTTCAGTTTGAGATTTTTTGAAAACTTCTCTCCAAAATCAATTTTTTCCTCATCGCCATATATTATACCCAGTGCATTCCCGCTGTGGGCTCCAATTACTCCAAGCCCTGAAGTTCTACTTTTTATATCCATTATCCTGTCTAGGAAATCATAATACAGCCTTTTTTGATTTCTCACTATGCTTTCGGTAGATACACAGGCCAATTTTCCCAAATTTTTTTCCAATACCGCTTCTTTAAGTATAGGTACCAGATCATCCACATCACTTAAATCTGGTAATTTCTTATTGTTGAATTCTACAGTATCAATGGTTCTCTGACCTTCAAAAGCAAGTATATTATAGGGCAAATAATCCCCCAGAATATATTTGTATTTTCCATGCTTGTAATCAAACAAAGTCATTTTCCTAAATATTATGCTGTCTGTAGGTTCCACCTTTACACAATTTCTTATAAGTTCCCGTTCACTGAATTTTCTGTGAAACATCTCTATAAGGGAATAATACACTGCGCACAAATCTGCAGTACTGCTGGCAAGTCCCTTTCCCCTGGGAATCTGAGAACTTATCTCCATATTTATATTTTTATAATATCTTTCATATCCCCAGCATTTCAAGATGTTTAATAGAAAATTCGAAGACTTTTTCAAATTGATCTTTTTTACAGGATTATCACATTCCGTAAGCTTGACTTTAGTATAAATATTCACAGGACAGGACAATAAAATATCCCTGCCCTTTACCTTTCCCTGAAGTATTTCACCAAAACTTCCAGGATAAATTGCCTTAACCTCCATAAGATACACCCTTCATATCCGAACTTTGATATTAATTTTTCATCGTACACGATTTTATATATTCCACCAGATCACCTACATTGTGAAAAACACGATGGTGATAATTTATTTTTTTTCTTTCCATTACAAAAGCATATATTCCGCAATCCAAACAAGCTCTTATTTTTTCAAACGTGCCGCCTTCTCTTCCGCTGTCTTTGAGAAGCATGGCTCGAGCTCTGTATTCCCTTATAAAGGCACAATTCAATTCATATCCAACAGGCCCTTTAAGTGCAATTATATCATCTACGGGTATATGTCTGTCATGAAACTCACTTAAAACTTTTACGGTGGGCAGCACCCTGTATATTATCCTGTTTTTCAAGCCCAACGACAATATTTCGTCCAAATTTCTGCTGCCTGTAGTATTTAATATAGTGCCATCTATATTCTCAAGTTTCAATTTAAGTTCCCCATAGTCTTTCACTTTCACAACTTTAATTTCATTTTTAAATTCTTCTACACAAGATGGTCTCTCATATCTTATATAATCTATATTCAGCCTATTACAGGCTTCAATTGCATTTTTGCTGATTTCCACCGCATAAGGGTGCGATGCATCCACCAATAATGTTATATTTTTTTCTTTCAACTTTTCCATAAGGTTCTCAAAATCAAGAGGTTTGCTGTTTATACAGTTATATTTATAATTTTTTAAAAGAAAAGCTCCATATTCCGTTGCGGTAGATACAAATATATCCTCTGTAAATTCATTTAAAAGTGAAAGTATTTTTTTCCCTTCGTTAGTTCCAAGAATTAATCCTATCATATTAAAATTCTCCTCAATAAACAGCCTGGATTCTAATTTTTCTTACCCATAAGAGGGTTCCCATCTATACAGTCCTCAATATGCTTTAAATATATTTCCTGATAAGCTTTGTTTTCACCTAGTCCATGTATATATGTAGTAACTTGAAATCCCTCTTCTTTAAGTATCTTTTCCCAGGAATTATTTCCATTTCCAGCCATATCGTTCAACGCATGATTCCCTGCCACCAACATAAACGGCATAAGAATTACCCTATCTATTTTATTTTCTTTCAACCTTGGTATTATATTTTCAATTACAGGATACCCCTCTACTGTACCTATAAATACGTTTTTCATTCCCATATCTTCCAATACATACTGGAACATGGCATAAGAAGCATTGCCCGGATGAGATGAACCATGACCCATAAGTACCACAGCCTCATCTCTGTCAAGCAGTGGAATTTGATTTTTAAGGGCTTTAGCTGCTGCTATATAATCATCTTTTCTATACAATACAGGTCTCCCTACTACTAATCTGTCAAAAAAATCTGCATACTTTTTCACGTCAAGTACTATTTTGTCATATTCCTCTCCCGGCATTATATGAAGCGGCTGCACATATACTTCTAAAAGTCCCTCATTCTTCATCCTAATCAATGCTTCCGGTACTGTATCTACATGAATTCCCTCTTCTCTCTTCAATTTTTTAATTATCATTCCTGAAGTAAAAGCCCTCCTCACTTCATAATCTTTAAATCTATTGCTGATTTTCTGCTCTGTACTCTCAATACAGCTTTTAAATGCCCTCAATACACTGGTCCCAAAACTGACCACCAAAATGCCTGACTTTAAAACGCTCAATTCACACACCCCTTTTAGCAATTGGCAATTTACAATGGACAATGCACAGTTGTCAATCGTCAACTGTAAATTGTAAATTGTCGATATCGCTTAACAATCCTTTAATTCATAACCCCTTGGAGTAATAAAAATGCCATCCTTCAAATAGCTGTTGCTGTTTCCCACTATTACTATGGACATCATATCCACTGCATCATCCTCAAAGGAATCGATGGTACAGATTTTAAAATTCTGTCCCTCACGGAGTGCATTTTTGACTACAGCCACCGGTGTAGAGCCCTTCCTATATTTTCTGACAATATCCATACACTCTTTCAAATAGCGGGGTCTTCCATGACTTTTAGGGTTATAAAAAGATATTACAAAATCCCCCGAAGCTGCAAGTTCAACTCTTTTTTTTATGAGTTCATAGGGTGTCATAATATCACTCAAACTTATATTGCAATTATCGTGCATAAGAGGTGCTCCTACCACAGAACCTGCAGCAGAAGAAGCTGTTATACCGGGAACAATTTCAACCTGCTCGTCTTCTCTCAATTCCAAAATAAGGCCTGCCATTCCATATATTCCGGAGTCTCCTGTACTGACTATGGAAACTATGTTGTCCCTGGAAAGTTTAAGTGCCCGTTTACACCTTTCCATTTCACCTCCCATACCTGTAGAAAAAACTTTCTTGTCTTTAACCAAATTCCTGATTATATCTATATACTTGCTGTACCCTATAATTATTTGACTGCTTTTTATTACATTTACAGCTCTTACGGTCATATTTTCAATGCTTCCCGGGCCAATTCCAACTACATAAAGCTTACCCACTTCTCTAACACATCCTTCTCTTGTCATCTTTAAATTTTCCAATACACAAAGTCATCCCGTCCGATTTTATTTTACCTGTAATAAGTACCGCCCCCGTAAGCTCTACACAAGGCTGACAAACAGCTCTCACACCCACGGATTTCTCTACAAAATCACTGCCCTCATAATTGTGTTGTACGCCTTCTATTTCTTTCATGGAAAATATTTTTACATTACATTCGAGATATTTCGCAAGTTCAATTATAGCTCTTTCCTTTGATTTAATTTCTGCAGTGGCTATACATTTTACAGATCTTCTGTCTATATTATAATTTTTTAACAGCTTCGCAATTTTATCTACCATATCCGAAGGGCTGAAGTTTTTTCTGCAGCCAATTCCAAGTACAATATCCCTTCTTATAAGTTTCAAAGCCCTTATTCCATTTATATCCAATTTATTCCTACAGGTTACATATACCACTCCCCCGACATTTTTTGAGGAAGAACTGTACCCGGCCGGAATATCCATTAAATTATCCTCATCTATAAATCCTACTTTTTTACCCTCCACTAAAAGTGATGCTATATATTTCGCATCTTTTAAACTGTCTATAACAAGACCATTGTTTTTGGCCAAAACATCCGGTGCTTCTATACCCATATTGTCTGTAGCCGTGGTTATCACCGGTGTTGCTTTTAAAATTCCCGCCAATTTCACCGCAAGTTCATTTGCCCCCCCAAGGTGACCGCTCAAAAGGCTTATGACAAATCTACCTGAACTGTCTATTACAACCACCGCCGGATCTACATCCTTGGATTTTATAAAAGGAGCTATTGCCCTTACGGCTATACCTGTGGAAGCTACAAACACAACTCCACTGTATTTTGACACAATCATTTCAGTTATACTCTTTAAATTGAAATTACAATTGTTTTTGGAATAAAGATCTAAAGATACAGATTCTGCCAGCTTTTCCGCTATTTTATCACCGGCATTTGTAACACTAATCACTCCTATTTTCATTTTTTGCCTTTCTGTACATGTGTGTAAAATTTTCATTATATAAAAAGCTCTTTTCATATTTGCAGTTAATAAAATCTCCAACCAATATCTGTGCCGTTTTCGTTATATTTTTACTTTTCACTTTTTCTGCGATGTCATCCAGGGTGCCCACTACGCATTTTTGGTCTTTCCAGGTAGCTCTTTGAACAACTGCTGCAGGCACATTCCTGCCATAACCCCTTTTCAATTTTTCAACTACTTTATCTATCATACTTACGGACAGGAACAATGCCATGGAACATCCTATGGATGCAAGTTTTTCCAGGCTTTCATTTTCAGGCACCGGTGTTCTGCCTCCTATTCTTGTAAGTATTACGCTCTGACTTACATCAGGTAAAGTAAACTCACTCTTTATAGCAGCCGCCGCTGCCGTAAAAGAGCTGACTCCCGGTATCACCTCATAGGCTACATCAAGTTTATCCAGCTCATCCATCTGTTCCTTTATAGCCCCATATATGGTAGGATCCCCTGTATGCAGTCTGACTACTCTCTTGCCCTGCTTGTAATATTCATACATGGTTTCAACAACCTCTTTTAATGTCATAGAAGCCGAATTATAGATTTTTACACCTTCCCTGCAGTAGTTCATGTGCTCTCTGCTCACAAGAGAACCTGCATATATTACCACATCTGCACTGGACAATATCTTCCTCCCTTTTACAGTTATAAGATCCACATCTCCCGGACCTGCACCTATAAAATATACTTTACTATCCATATTCATCCCTCCGCTATCTTCTATGTGCTATTATAAGCGACATATAATCCCTGTTCTCAAGTATGTCTTCCCTGTTTCTAAGTACCAGCTGTCCCTGCCTATAGGCCCTTTTTACAAAGACATACTCAAAGCCTTTCTCTTCCAGTACATCCAAGACCTTTTCCTCATTCTTATACACTTTCATTATAACCACGAATTTTTCATCTTTTATTTTATCCACCTGATCTGCAGGTAAAATCAGTACTCTCTCGTCACCTATGACAATATTTTCGGCTGCCAGGCTGGCAGCTGCGCAAAAAGACGTTATACCTGGTACGGTCTTTGTATTGTATCCCCTATCTTTCATATAATTTAAAAGGTATATATAAGTACTGTATACAAATGGATCTCCTATGGTCAAAAATGCCACATTTTTGCCTTCCTTTAATTTTGATTCTATGGTTTCAAAAGCTTCAAATATTTTTTTACTCTGATCCTTACCACCCATCGGAAAATGTTTTATTATAACTTCCTTGTTCCCGTCTATAAAATTTCTAGCCGTATCAAACGCTATACTGCTTTCCCCCTCCCTTGCAGAAGGGGCTACTATCACGTCACAGCTTCTTATAACTTTCACGGCTTTCAATGTAAGCAGTTCTTCATCTCCCGGTCCAACTCCTATTCCATAGAGAGTTCCCATGAATTTATCCTTTTTTTCCATCTGATTTTACAACCCCTTTCAATCATAATTGACCTAACAAGCCGGGATTACGGCTTAACCGCCTTAACTACAAATATACTGTTGTTTGCAGTCATCATATAACTGTCATCCCGGGTTTTATTTATAGAAACCTGTATGCACTCCACTTTACAGTTCATATTCCTGAGAACATTCAATGCCTTATATAAATTATCCAGGGTTATAAAATTCAGCACCATATTTGACTTGCTTTTCAACTTTAAACCGTATCTTTTTATTATATCCTCTATATTTCCCCCGCTGCCTCCAACAAATATGGCGTCAAATCCGGAATCTATATTCCCTTCTGCTTTGAGGGCCTCACCTTTTACAACAGTTAAATTATGTATATCGAATTTCTTCCTGTTCAATTCAATAAGCCGCAGGGCTTCTTCATCTTTTTCAATCGAAACGACATTCCCCCTGCTGCATATCTTAGCCAGCTGTATACTTATTGAGCCGGTACCGGCACCTATATCAAGCACTCTTGAATTTTCTTCTACCTCCATTTTGGAAATACTTAGTATCCTTATTTCCTCTTTTGTCATCGGACAATTCCCTCTTATGAATTCATTATCCTTTATATATATCATAAACTCTCTCCCTTTTTTTCTATTACAACTACGGAAAGTCCGGCAAATTTTTTATTTTTCATTTCCTCTACATCACCCACGGTAATCCTCTCATTTTGATAGGAAAGATTTTCCCCCACGTACACTCTGGCCGCTATTGATTTACTTTCCAAAGCTCTGCACATATAGTCCGGAGAATGTACATTATCCGTAAACCATATAGATATCTTATTTTCTCTTACCACGTTACAAAAATCTTCCTGTCTTCCATGAAGGCTTCCTAAAAAAGCTCCCTGCCAGCTCAACTTTATTTTTGCCATCATATACTGAAAAGAACTGATACCCGGGACAATCTCCATATTTCCCCGGTAATTTTTTTTTAAATACTCGGTTATGCCGTAATAGAGTGGATCTCCCGAGGCAGCTATTGATATATTCTTGTCCCCGTTGAGATCTATAACGTCCATTATACTGCTCAATTTTTTAACTACCATCTTTTCTCCGCTTATAAATTTCAAACTGTCTACAGCTCTTTGAAAGCCAACCACTATATCGGATTGCTCCATTACAGATACTGCTTTTGGAAGTATATATTTCTCATTTCCGGGTCCTATTCCAACTATAAAAACTTTTCCATCCATATTTTTCACCTACTGCTGAGTTATTTTATGCTGCTGTAAAGTACTCCTGCCTTCATGGAATACATTATCACATCGGCACTGATTGAACCATAAGTGTACTGCTCTATCTTATCCTTTATTTTTATGCCTATATTCTCATACAGTTTTTCATATCCCTTCCCAAGGAACTCCACAGCTCCTTCCGTAGTTTTCTGACTGTATACCTTCCTTACAAGTTCTGCAGGTTTACCCATAAGGGCAAGTTCAAGAGCCAGAGTCTCAAGCCTCATACCCGATACCCTGCTGTGAGTGTTAAAACATCCGGAGGCAACCTTGCTGAGTTTTCCTATATGTCCTACTACAAGCACTTTTTTTATTTTCTTATCCATACAGCAATTTAAGGCAAACCCGACATAATTGGACATTATCACCATCTTATTTCTATCCAGCTTCAATTTTGATGCCATGTCTTTACCCATACTTCCAAAGAGAAGGATCAAGTCATCATATCCCCGGGCAGATTTTTGGCTTATTTCCAGCTCAACAGACTGCATAAGGGCTTCTTCTGACATGGGCATTACAATTCCCGTAGTTCCAAGTATGGATATTCCCCCAACTATATTCAGCCTAGGGTTAAAAGTCTTCTTAGCTATTTCTTCTCCCTTTGGAACAAAAATTGTTATCTCAACACCGCATTTTCCGGGAAGCACTTCCTCTACTTCTTTTTTAATCATCTTTCTGGGGACCGGATTTATGGCATATTCTCCTTTTTTTACATAGAGGCCATCCCCTTGAACTACGCCAACTCCCCTGCCGCCCTTTAGAACATATCCATCGGGAATTTTCCTGGCCATCGCCCATATTTCTATGCCGTCCGTTGCGTCGATGTCATCTCCACCGTCTTTCAAGACACAGCATTTTACACAATCCTTTTCCATGATCCTGCTGTGAACAGGTATTAAAAGTTCAATCCCCTTGGGAGTATCTATTTTAACTTCCTTGGGTTCACTGCCGAAATACAGCATTGTTACCGCCGCTTTTGCAGCTGCAGCTGCACAGGAACCCGTGGTATATCCGCATCTTAATTTTTTCCCATCATGATTTACATACATATCCAGCACGTTTTATCACCTCAAAGCATTATCTGGTTATCATATACATAAGTGAATTGACTATTGCCGCTGCTATATTGCTTCCACCTTTTCTCCCTCTTATAGTTATCATGGGAATATCAAGTTTTTCTATTTCCCTCTTGGATTCTTCGGCCCCCACAAAACCCACCGGGGCTCCAACTATAAATTCAGGATCTGCCTTCTTTTCAATCGTAAGTTCCTTCAATCTAAAAAGAGCAGTAGGAGCATTTCCAAACACAAAAAATCTTACCCCCTCTTCAGCAGCTTTTTCCACTGCTGCCATGGAACGAGTTATTCCGCTGCCCTTAGCCATACGTGCTATTTCAGCCCTGTTTACAAAACATTCAACCCTGCAATCAAGCTTTTTCAGTGCCTTTTTGTTTATACCGGCTGCTGCCATATTCGTATCTGTGTAAATAGTTACTCCATTTCCCAAAAGCTGAAGTGCAGCATCTATAGCCCCCTGTCTTATGTATATTATGTCCTTATACTGTGGATCCCCTGTAGTATGTATCACTCTTTTCACTACAGAAAGTTCCCTATCTGAAAAACTATGTTTCCCAATTTCCCTCTCTATTATTTCAAAACTTCTTTTTTCTATATACATAGGTGATTTTATATAATCCATAACATCATTTACCCTTTCTGATATCTACAAGAACCGTACCGTCTATATTGGCCTCATCAAAGCTTCCCATATTGTCCATCACGTAAAGAGCTGCTTCTATTATTTCAAATGCCATGGGACATCCCGAGCCCTCTCCAAGCCTCATTCCCAAATTGAGCATGGGATTCAGGCCCAATTCTTTCATTACATATTTAATAGCAGGTTCTGCCGAAAGATGAGAAGCAAAAATATAATCCACTACCTTCCTGTTCAACCTGAAAGCACAGAGGGCAGCCACTGCAGATATAAAGCCATCGATCACAATGGGCATTCTGTTTTTGGCAGCTCCTAGAAAGCAGCCGCATATCCCTGCTATATCAAATCCTCCAACTTTTGACAAAGTATCGATTGGATCATTGGAGTCCGGTTCATTTACAGCAATAGCACGCCGTACTGCTTCTTTCTTGGCATCAAACTGGCTGTCCGTAATTCCTGAACCCTTTCCAACAGTCATATCTACGGGCAGATTTTTAAGTACACTTAAAACTGCAGAGCTGGTAGCTGTATTGCATACTCCCATTTCGCCCGTACCAAACATATCATATCCTTTTTTAACAAGTCCATCCACTATCTCAATTCCAGCTTCAATGGCCTTCACACATTCTTCCTTTGTCATAGCCGGTTCTCTAGTCATATCTTTAGTTCCATAAGCTACCTTTTTGTCTATGATTCCGGGATCCTTAAAATCATAATCCACACCAACATCAACTACAGTTCTATCCGCCTTAAAAAAATCTCCAAGCACGCATACACCTGTTATGCCTCTTACAAAATTTTTAGTAACAGTCACCGTAAGATCTTTAGGACAGCTGCTCAAGCTCTTATTCCAGATTCCATTGTCCGAGCACATTATAACTATATTTTTCTTGTGAATTTTGTTATGCGTTTTCCCCGTTATCCCGGCCATCTTGGCTATTATATTTTCAAGCTCTCCAAGACTTCCTATAGGTTTTGAAAGATTATCTATAGATTTCCAGGCCCTTTTTACAGCTTCCTCATTTTTACCTTCTATAGCCTTTAAGGTCTGTTTCAATAACTCCATCAATATACTTCCTCTCTTCTAATTTTCCCAGTAATTTCTTTAATCATATTTAAATTTCCAAAGAAGTGAACATGGGCGTAAGCTCCCAACGTGTTCTTATTTATATATCCGCAGTTCCACCGTTTTACCATGCCATTATATGTATCCTTGGTAACTGTATAGATTTTCTTTTCATCTGATTCAATATGGGATTTATGAAACTCATGGCAATTTATTTTCAACCCCAGAGGCAAAATATTGTTCTTCTCAGTTACCTCAATTTGAGCATATCCGAAGTTCTGGAGTTTTGAAGTCATATAGGCTTTCCCATTAAAAAATCCCACTGTATTGAAAATACGTCCGCTGTCCATTCCCTGGATACCTTCCATCAAGTACATGAGCCCTCCGCATTCGGCATAACAATTGAGTCCTGAGCTCAAACTTTTATTTATGCTGTTTAACATGGATTTATTGCGGCTCAGTTCTTTTATAAAGACTTCCGGGTAACCACCCCCAATATACAAAAAATTTATATCTTCAGGCAGACATTTATCTTTTAGAGGACTGAAGAATACAACTTCCCCGCATTCCTCAAGAAGCTCTATATTTTCCCTATAGTAAAAACTAAAAGCTTTGTCACAGGCCACTGCCGTCTTTATTCCCCTGTCCTCAAGGTGGTATTCATCTTCAAAATCAGGACTTTCCTTAAAAAACTTCAACAGCATATTCATATCTATATTTTTCAAAACAAGTTCACTGCACAATTCTATCTTTTCATTTAAATCTTCAACTTCCCTGCTTTGAATCAGCCCCAAATGCCTGCTTTCCAATGAAAGTCTCTCATCTTTCGGTATATATCCAAATACCTTTAAATTGCAATTTTTTTCTACCGCAGCCTTCAAAAGCCTATAATAGCCTTCACTTATATTATTAAAAATAACCCCGCACACGTCTACGTTTTCAAAATCAACTATCCCATTTATTTCAGCACATAGTGTAGTGCTTTGAGGCTTAGGGCTTATGATCAAAACTACCGGAAGATTCAAGATTTCGGCCACGTGTGCTGTTGAATATCTGCTGTCTATCCCCTTGCCGTCATAAAGTCCCATAACTCCCTCAACTATACCCAGATCTCCGCTGCCTCTGCCAAAAGATGCCTTTACTCCATCTTCACCCATAAGATAAATGTCAAGATTTCTGGAATCCACACCAGTTATACTTTTATGAAACGCAGGATCTATATAATCGGGACCTACTTTATACCCCTGGACACTGTATCCGCTCTTTATAAGAGCCTTCATAATACCCAGGGTTATTGTAGTTTTCCCACCTCCACTGCTATCTGAAGATATAATAATACTTTTCAAAGCAACCTCTACCTTTCTAGTTTCCCTCTTCTTTTATCCACCTGCATATGTCTATGGCATAATAGGTAATTATCAAACCTGCCCCGGCCCTCTTCATACATGTGAGCATCTCTTTCACTATGGCCTTCTCATCTATAAGACCTGCTTTAGCCGCCGACTTCACCATAGCAAATTCTCCGCTTACATTGTACGTTGCTATAGGTACATCGAACCTGTCTCTGGCTGCTCTAACCACATCCAGATAAGCCATAGCCGGCTTTACCATTACTATGTCCGCACCTTCTTTTATATCGTCTTCTATTTCAAGCATTGCCTCCCTTACATTGCCGGGATCCATCTGGTATCCCTTTCTATTTCCAAACTTAGGTGCTGAATCTGCAGCATCTCTAAAAGGTCCATAAAATGCCGAACAGTATTTGGCACTGTAGGCCATTATACCTACATTTTTAAAGCTATTTTCATCTAGCGTATTTCTGATAGCCTGGACTCTTCCATCCATCATATCTGAAGGTGCTACCATGTCAGCTCCTGCTTCAGCATGCGACAAAGCTATTTTTGCAATGTATTTAATAGTTTCATCGTTATCCACTTCATGATCATGAACTATCCCACAGTGTCCATGGCTGGTGTATTCACACATACACACATCGGTAATTACAAAAAGTTCTGGGTCCAATTCCTTAAGCTTTCTAACGGCCCTTTGAACTATTCCATTTTTCTCAAAAGCCGAAGTCCCAACTTCATCTTTATATCCTGGAATTCCAAACAAAATTACACTCTTTACTCCTGCATCCTTAAGTTCATCTACGACGTCGTGGAGTCTGTCTATGGAATAGTGATAGTTGTTTTCCAGAGAAGATATCTCCTCTTTAACATTTTCCCCTTCTACTACAAATACCGGATAGATAAAATCTTTCCTGTTAAGAGTTGTCTCTCTTACCATATCCCTTATAACTTGATTTTTTCTAAGTCTTCTGTGTCTTGTAAACATTCTTCATTACTACCTTTCCTCATTATATTAAAATTAATTTTTTAATCGCGGGCTGCACACTTTGAACTGTTCATTGTATGGACAATAGTATCTATTACGCCTTCTGTAGTATATTCCCGGGACATATGATAACATATGCCGTGTTTTTCCAACTCTTTACCTGTTATAGGGCCTATGGAAACCACCTCTTTTTGTTTTATAGCCTCGGTTCCCACAAGATGTATCATATTTCTAACTGTAGTGGGACTGGTAAAAATCACTATATCCACGCCGTCAAAACATTTTTTATCGGGCAGTTCTCCCATTTCAGTCTCATAAGTATAACACTCATCTACAATACATCCCTCCCCGCGCAGGGCTTCTGCCAGATAGGGTCTTGAATTTTTAGATCTGGGAATAAATATTTTATCTCCTTTTTTCACAAATTTTTTCATTTTATCATGCAGACTTTCAGCTACAAATTTGTCTGCTACCATTTCCGGTATAATCCCTCTCTGTTTTATAGCTTTTTCTGTGGCAGGTCCTATAGCTGTAAATTTTCCTTTTATTTTCCTGATATCATAATTTTCACTCAAAAGCCTGTCAAAGAAACTATTCACTCCATTTACACTCGTAAAGACAATATAGTCGTAATTCTGAAGCTTGTGCATATATTTTTTAATATTCTCTGAAGTATATTTTATTTTAATAGAATGTATTTCAGTAACTTCCGCTCCCAAATCCAGCAGTTTCTGCCGCATTCCTTTGGACTGAGCTTTTGATCTGGTAATACAGATGTTTTTACCAAAAAGGGGCTTTTTCTCATACCAATTCAACTTGTCACTGAACTCAACCACTTCGCCTATTACTATAATACAGGGAGAATTCAACGAGGCTGCATTTACTTTTTGACATATGTCTTCAAGCTTGCCTGCAACTTTTTTCTGCCGTGCAGTAGTTCCCCTCATAACTACCGCACAGGGCGCATTTTTATTCATTCCATTTTCTATTAAATTATTACATATTGTGCTCAGATTTTCAAAACCCATTAAAAAAATCAAGGTACCGCCTATCTTGGCTGCGGCACTCCAATTTATATCCAATTTGTCCGCAGTTTTTCCTGTAAATACATGAAAACTTCTGGCTATTTTTCTGTGTGTAACAGGTATGCCTGCATAATTCAGCACAGAAATAGGTGATGTAATCCCTGGTACAACTTCAAATTCAATTCCCTCTTTCAAAAGGGCAAAAGCTTCTTCCCCGCCTCTTCCAAATATGTAGGGATCCCCTCCCTTTATTCTTCCGACTATATAACCTTCTTTTGCCAGTCTAACAAGCATGTTATTTATTTCATTCTGGCTCTTGTAATGACATCCCGGTTCTTTCCCGCAGTAATATACTTTACAGTGCTCATTTAGATATTTTAAAGCTCCCGTACCTGCCAGTCTGTCATACATCACGGCAGTACATTCACTGAGTTTTCTTGCAGCTTTTAATGTTATGAGCTCTTCATCGCCGGGACCTACTCCTATAAGATAAACTTTACCCATATGCAACCTCCTCTAAGGATTAATTATATCTTCAGCAAGTTTTTTACCTAAAAGAATATAATTTTTCCTGTCACCTGTTATATCTTTTTTAATCAATTTATCTCCTACCATGAATATTCCCATGATATTTATAAGATCACCATCTATTTCGGCATAGGCACCTATAGTGGAACGGCAATCTCCATTTAATCTCCGCATAAAACTTCTCTCAGCTTCCACACAAATTCTTGTATTTTCGTCATTTAATTTCATAAAAAGATCTCTGTGTCCGCTCTCTTTTCTTATTTCAATTCCCAGGGCCCCCTGTCCAATAGCAGGTACCAATTTCCCTACCGGAAAATAATCTGTAATTAAATTTTCAAGTTTTAGCCTTTTGATGCCCGCCGCAGCTAAAACTATACCCTGTAAATTTCGTTCCCTCATCTTTTTTATTCTGGTCTGTATATTTCCCCTTATAGAAACCACTTCTAAATCAGGTCTTAATGTTTTTATCTGGGCAGCTCTTCTGTTACTGCTTGTACCAATTCTTGAACCGCGGGGCAGCTCTTCAAAATGAACATTATCCACAGAAACAAATGCATCCCTTACATCTTCTCTTTCCAATACAGCTGCTATCTCAAATTCATCCGGAACATCAAAAGGTACATCTTTCATGCTGTGAACCGCAGCATCGGCCTCATCTTTTAAAAGAGCAAGTTCGATTTCCTTCAGGAAAAGTCCCTTTCCGCCTATTTTGTCTAAAGACACGTCAAGCCTTTTATCCCCGGTAGTTTCTATAAGCACTTTCTGACATTCGACGCCAAAGTTTTTTTCCAGTATGTCCATAACTATTTCAGTCTGGAGCTGTGCCAATTTACTTTTTCGGGTTGCAATCTTAAACTTCAAATAACATCACCATCCTGCAGCAAAATAATTTGCCATTCTATCCAAAAAACATTTTTATAATCTCAGAAGATTTTCCTTCTTTATAAAAAAAATAGAAATCCTCAGTACAGACAAATCTCATAATTTTTTTCCTAATATCTTCATTCTCTATACTATTCCTCATTTTAGAAGTAAATTTTACAAAATCATCATAGTTTCTTAAGTACCCCACTGCTTTCTCTGCAATAAAAACCGAAGTAATAGGGGAAATTCCTACATTTCTAGTATTGATTCCCAGTGAAATATTTTCTGTATTCCTCTGGCAGGGAACAATACAATTTCCTCTTTGAGGTTCAGAGGCATCCAGATAAATTTTACACAGTTGGCTGCAGTGCCTTCCTATAACCCCGTTTAGCTTTTTATCGCCGGTGGCAATTACTACAATATGTGCATCCTCTATATACTTTCTCTGATACTTTCCCTTTATCATATCGATATTGTCCTTTATGCCGTCAAATTCTCCGATAAATTCCGGTGAAAGGACACACACCCGGCATCCTTTTAATGCAAACGTCCTGGATTTTATATAAGCCGCCCTTCCTCCTCCTATTACCACTACCTTTATCTTTGACGGCAGAAGTGCAAGAAAAGCACTTGAATAATTCTCAAATGGTCTTTCATTCAATCTCAATATCCCCCTAAGCTATATATTTCCCAGCACACTCAGCAATCTCTGATTTCTGCTTCTGTCTTTTATGGCCAGCCTTATAAACCTATCATCCAATTTTCTGAAATTGCTGCATTTCCTTATAAGTATACCTGCATTTAAACACTTTCTATACAGCTTTTCACAACTCATATCTCCCAGTTTGCAAAGTACAAAATTACTGTAAGTATCATATGTCTTTTCTACAACGGGAATTGCCTTTAAACTCTCCAGCATAAATTTTCTTTCCATTTCAATCCACTTCAAAGAATTATCCATATAGCATTCATCCTGAAGAACATATTCAGCCGCTGTCTCTGCAAAACAATTTATATTCCACGGATTTTGCTTGGTCCTTATTTTATCCATTAATTTTACATCTTTGCAAACACCGTAGCCAAATCTTATTCCGGGCAGTGCAAAAAACTTTGTAAGAGCCCTTACAATAAAAATACATCTGAACTGTTTCATCTCTCTTAAAAAGCTGCAGCCTATCTTACCTGTAAATTCAACAAATGCCTCGTCTATAATTATCGTCTTATGATTTTTATTGCAAAAATTCACAATCTCATAAAATTTGTCCTTATCTATTATACCTCCATTTGGATTATTGGGGTTTCCCAAAATCAAAGCATCTGCATTTTTAATTTTCAGTTTAATATCTTCATAATCATAATCCATGTTATCAGTCAAGCTGGAATAACTTACACTACAGCCCCATTTTAGTGCATCTTTCTCATACTCTATAAAAGAAGGTACTACTATGCAGACACTATTAAAGCAGCTTATAACCAGATCTATTATTTCAGAAGCCCCATTTCCAAGTACGATGTCACTGTCATCCAGGCTCAATTCTCCATTGCACTTGTTATTTCCAAAATAGTTCTCTGAAAAATCCAAATATTTCCTTATGATATATTTTACTTTTCTATATTCAACATCCGGATATCTTTCTACATTTTTCAGTGCTTCATCTACATTTTTTTTGAAACTGGAGGGTACTCCCAGAGGATTTATATTAGAGCTAAAATCCAGAAGTTCTCTTCCCTTTAAAATACCCTCTGTATATACATCTCCGCCATGCTCCATTATACACACGTCCCAACTCTTATTTTTATTTAAACGGCCTGGATCACCAGTGCCATTAAAATCATCATGAGTACTTCTGTAAAATACATAAGATCTATACAATACTTTATATGCTCAAAATTCAATTCAACAAGCTTATCTCCTATGGTTGGCTTATACACTTCCTCGCCAAAATAAATGTTAGTGCCGCCGAGCTGTACTCCGAGAGCTCCTGCTGCTGCAGATTCGGGATATGCACAGTTGGGGCTTTTATGGTTTCTCCTGTCCCTTATCATTATCTTAAAGGTTTTTACTGGATTCCCCCTTACTGTAAAGGACATTATGCACATAAGCACCCCTGTGATTCTAGCAGGTACAAAATTAAATACATCATCTATTTTAGCCGGGAAAAATCCTATGTATCTATACCTCTCATTCATATATCCAAGCATTGAGTCCATAGTATTTATGCCCTTGTAGAGCATAGCAAGAGGTGCCCCAAATACAGCCGCATATATAAGTGGTGCTATGACTCCGTCGGATGTATTTTCAGCTACCGTTTCCACATCTGCCCTTATTATATCTCCGCTGCTTAAATTAGAAGTATCCCTGCCAACTATGTAAGAGAGCTTCAGCCTCGCTTTCTCAATATTTTTTTCTTTTAAAGCAAAATAAACTTTTTTGGCTTCCACCGACAGGCATTTAGCAGAAATAGTCGTACAGATAATGAATGTATTCACCAAATTATATAAAATCAGGTGTCTTCTCAAAATCACAAGTAATACAAACGGTGCAATAAAACTTACAGCTCCTACTGTTAAAACTATCAACCCTCCAAAAGCTTTTAAACTGCCATTTGTTTTACAAATTTTTCTTCCTTTCTTTTCTAAGCAGGATATAAGTTTTCCTATATATATGACAGGATGCGGGAACCAACCCGGGTCTCCAAATATCCAGTCCAGTACAACTGCTGCAAGGAGATCTATAATATTTATATATACAAGGGAAAAAGGCAAATTAATCCCTCCTTCTGGTATTTGCTAAGCATATCTATCATTTGATGCCCATAATAGCATATATTTTATCTATATCAAGACTTCTTCGTACTATATGGGCAAGTTTCTCTATTTCGCCCTCTCTGAGGTTTTCATATATTTTGGATTTTTTATAGCTCAGTCCTTTGTTCTGTCTTATTCTGTTTAAAATATATTCTCTAAAATCAACGGCGTCAAAAACACCGTGTATATAAGTTCCAAAAACATTTTGGGCTGTATTCACAGCTCCATCTTTCATATGAACTTTTTTTCTGTTTTTCTCTGTAAATTCAAACAGCGGCCCGGCGTTTATGCCATATTTGCATATTCCCATATGAATTTCATATCCATACACATTCAATTTCTTTTTTTCCAAAGATCCATTTTTATCTATAAACGGGAAATCCATATCACTTACGGCCTTTACTCTAGTAGTGACTTTTTCCCTGTCAAACACAGTTTCTATATCCAGAAGACCTATTCCATCCGCCCCCCCGACGTCAGTTTCCGTCTTATAGGGATCACTTATGGTTTTGCCGAGCATTTGATAGCCGCCACATACTCCTATTACAATTCCAGTTTTGCTGTATTTTTTAATGCAGGATTCAAGACCGCATTTCCTGATTTTAATTAAATCTTCTATGGTATTTTTACTTCCGGGAATTATAAGCAAATCCGGATTCCCAAATTCCTCCACAGAAGTTATGAATCTCACAGAAACATCATCTTCACTTTTAAGGGCATCCAAATCTGTAAAATTAGAAATATGTGGCAGTTTTACTACAGCTATATCTATAGGTGCCGTAACTTTTTTGTTGAATTGCACCGCCGCATCTTCATCTTCCAGTGCCAGGTTAAAATGAGGTATAACTCCCAGGCAGGGTACTTTGATAACATCTTCAAGCATTTTGAGCCCAGGTTTTAATATATCTATGTCTCCCCTAAACTTATTTATTATTGTTCCCTTAACTCTTCTCTTCTCTTCTTCATTAAAAAACAGCATTGTACCTGCAAGAGAGGCAAATACTCCTCCCTTGTCTATATCACCGGCCAAAAGAACGGGAGCATCTGCTATTTCAGCCATACCCATATTCACGATGTCCCTATCCCTTAAATTTATCTCCGCAGGACTTCCTGCACCTTCCATCACTATTATATCAAAATTTTCTTCCAACTTTTTAAAGTGATCTCTAAGCATGTCCCTAAACTCCAGCTTCATATTATGGTATTCCATAGCTGTGCTGTTTCCATATACTTTACCGTTTACTATTATCTGGCACTTTTTATCCGAAGTAGGCTTTAATAGTATCGGATTCATATACGCTTCCGGCTGCAGTCCTGCAGCATAGGCCTGAAGCACTTGGGCACGGCCCATCTCTTTTCCATCCAAAGTTATATAGGAATTCAACGACATATTTTGAGATTTAAATGGACATACTGAATATCCATCCTGTTTAAATATCCTGCAAAGGGCAGAAACAATTATACTTTTACCTACAGAAGAACCCGTACCTTGAATCATAATTTTCGTCACCATAACCACTCCTCTAATACTGTTTTAAGAACAAAAGCGACGAGCTTTAGAGCTCATCGCTTTTAACATAAAAATCCAGTTTACACTAAAAATTTAAACGTAATAAAAGTTTCTTTCCCTCCGAAAGCAAAAACAATTTGTTAGGCAGGTTTTCTGGCTTATGATCCATAACTCACAATCAAATACAGTAGCGGGGGCTGCTGCGGAATCTAACCGCATTCCCTTTTAACCTATAACTATTCAATTATAACTTTAAGTTTATTATACTACACTTTTTATGTCAACCAATTTAGTCATTTAATATTACATTTTATCAAAAAATCATTGTCCTGTATCACCCTGCTGTAAGCATCGTCTCTTATTATGCGATGATCTTCCGAAAACACCAATACACGTCTGAAAAGTCCCTTCACATATTCAAAATCGTGGGTAGAACATATTATAGTTTTTCCAACCCCGTTCAATTTTTTAAACAGATCATTTAAAAACTTTTTACCCTTGGGATCTATTCCGCTCATGGGTTCGTCTAAAACCAGTACCTCTGGATTAAGAGCGAGTACAGAGGCTATGGCGACTCTCTTTTTTTCCCCTCCACTTATATTGTAAGGTTCCTTATTTTCCAGATCCTTTACATTCAGAAGATTCAAACAATCATTCACTCTTTTTTCCACTTCAGCCTCATCCATTCCCATTTGTCTCGGACCAAAGGCCACCTCTTCATATACATTTGAACAAAAAAGCTGTGCATCGGAATTTTGGAACACGAATCCCATTTTCTTATGAAACTTTTTGGAAAAATCACTTTGTTCCAATTTATCTTTGGATATCAGTACATTATTAAAATAATAGTCTCCGCTCGAAGGGAATATTATGCCATTTAACAGTTTTAAAAGAGTTGATTTTCCACTGCCGTTGGCACCTATAAGTGCTATAGAATCTCCCTGTCCTATTTTGAGATTTATATTTTTTAAAACTTCTTCATCCTTATATTTAAAAAATACATTTTTAAGCTCTATCATATCAACCTCATTCCAGTTATGTAAAAATACATACCTATTATAAAAATCCCAGCCGCCGAATATAGAAAATCTGCAAATTTAAATTTGAATTTACTATGAGATACATATTCTCCCGTAAATCCCCTGCATTCCATGGCAGAATACATTTCATCCCCCATTTCCTTGGATTTTAAAAACAGACCTCCCATAAGTTTTGAAATGGAAGAATATTTGTGATTATTCTTTCCCACGGATCTGAGTTTAAGAGAATAAAACATGTCCAAAGCAAACTCTCCCAAAATAAAAATATACCTTAAAGTTATGTCAAAAACCAAAATAAAAATATCCGGTATGAAAAACTTTTTTAAGGCCCTTATCATGTCATGCCATTTGGTAGTATAAGATAGGGTGTTTATAGAAATTATAGTCCCAGCTATCTTTAATATGAGCAAAACACTGTTTCTTACATTACCCATAACCATAGAAGGTATGAGCATTACAACAGTAAACATCGGTACAGCTGCACTCACAATCAATATTTTTTTTATCTCCCCTATATCCAAGAGACTCAATATAAGCAAAAAATATACATCCACCAAAAGTACATAATAAAAGCTCTTGGATAAAGACAAAAATATTATACATAAAATAGTAAAAAATAGTTTTACTATGGGATTCAAACTGTATAAAAGGCTGTTTTCACTTCTGTTGTTTCTTTTAATAAGGGACAAAAGATGTAATATAGAAAAAATGCTTTTATCTATAAATTTATCCTTGTCCTTTGGCGGAATATAATTATCCTTTTTTAAAAGCCAATCCTTCATAATTACACCTGCAATTTCAGATTATAGTTTACTCATGATAAAAATATATCATAACCACAAGTATATTTCAAACGGCCTGTGATCTGTGCTATATACCTTCCATTCCAAAGAAAACATACCACGGTCCCATGGCTATAGCAGTTCCATTTGCCTGTTCCTTCAGGAAAAAATGTTTCAGCTCCTCTTTCTTCAGTGCAATTACCTCTATATCCTCTGCTGCTTCTAAATTCTGTTTGGGGTTCTTATTTTCCTCCAGATTTTCATCTATTTCAACTTTTACCACTCTTATCCTGTCTGTAAGCAGGGCAGCATTGGAATATAGGGAAATACCTACAGATTTGACCCTCCCCGTATAACCTGTTTCCTCTTTTAATTCTCTCAGTGCATTCTCAGGCAAACTGCCCTTTTCCACAAGTCCTGCAGGAAATCCAATAATGTAGTTGTCTATGGCAGGTCTATATTGCTTTATGAGTATATATCTGTTAGATGGAACCATTTTTCCTATTATGACAACTGTATTGGTAGTATTGGTTCTTTCTATGCTTTCCCATTTCAACTGCTCATGACTCTTTCCCTCATAAGTTATCTCATTCAATTTAATCCAATTTCCACTGTAAAGTGTTTTTTGCGATAATTTTCTCAATTATATGCCTCCCAAATTTCTAACTTCTTCTCCAATTATACTAAAACCTTTTTTTATATCCTCTTTACTAACTCTTGAAAAGCCAAGCCTCAAAGTGTCCTGCCCCTTATCATCCACATAAAATATATCTCCTGGAGTAAATATGACATTCTTCCTGCAGCATTTTTCTAAAAGTTGTCTGGAATTTATTCCCTTTAATTTTATAAAAATATGCATCCCTCCTTCACCGAGTATTTCCCTGCTGGGTATATAATTTTTGGCACACTTCAATGCAAATTCATATTTTTCCCTGTATATTCTTCTGGCTTTTTTGATATATTTATTAAAATCCCCGCTTTGCAGATACTCATAGAAAATTGCCTGATCCAGAGAAGAAGTATGTATATTTCTCGCCCTCTTGATACTTTCCAAGTATCCCGTAAGCACCTTATCTGACAATATCCATCCTATCCTTATCCCCGGAAACAGGACTTTTGAAAAACTTCCTATGTATATGACACTATTGCCTTTTCCTGCAATAGCAGCTATCGGAAGCACATGGGCACCTGAATATCTCAGCTCCTCATTAAAACCATCTTCAATTATAGGCACATTGCAGCCTTTAAGTATATTATACAACTTTGCCCTATTCTCTGGAGGCATTACAATGCCCGTAGGATTGTGATAGGAAGGTATGAAATAGGAAATCTTGAATTTTTCTTTCTTTAATTTTTCTTTTAGTTCATTTAGATCTACACCTTTCCTTCCAATCTGCACCCCCTTTATATTGAGTCCATGTAATTTCATAATCTTAATAGCCGTGTTATGGGTGGGATTTTCACACAGTATGCTGTCACCTTTATTTGTAAGACAGGACAGTACCAGATCAAATCCTTCAGTAAAACCATTTGTTATAAGTATATCCTTGCCTTTTATATCCACGCCTTTATTTTCCATATATTTAAGGAGATATTCTATTAAAAGCTTGTATCCCTGGGCATATCCATAATTCAGTATTTTTTTCCCTTCTATAGACATGCGGTTTAAAAAAGATTTCTTAAATTCCTCTATATTAAAAAGATTTTCATCCGGAGCTATACTTTTGAAAGATATCATCCCTCTTTTCCATTTTGTCTCATGTTTGATTATATCCAGTTTCTCCGAAAGTTTCCCATATGCATTTACTTTATTTTCCCAGTCTATATCCCATTTTTCCTGGGTACTTACCTTTACATCTGAGACAAAAGTACCCCTGCCTTTTTTTATGTAAACAAAACCCTCATCCTGTAAAAATTCATAAGCATACATTACTGTGTTTCTGCTTATGTTTAACATTGAGGCCATTTCCCTGGATGAGGGAAGCTTTTCATCTGCCCTGAGCAGTCCCCTCAGTATCATGCCCTTTATGTAATCCCTTATCTGTATATATGCAAATTTGCTGTTCTTGTCTTCTATTTTCATATCAGAGAACATATTAAATTTCACCTCAATTATATTTTACACAATAAACTGCATAAATAAAGGATAATATTCGAAACCACAGTAGAAGAAAAATAGTCACAGCGTGGTTCTTTATTTTACAGGACAAATGTATAGAATAAATAATAAAGAACCAAGTAAAATAATAAATTTCACGGAGGAATCAAAATGAAAATAGGAGTAGTTATGGGTGGAATATCTTCTGAAAGAGAAGTTTCATTAAATTCAGGCAGGGAAATAACAAACTATCTGGATAAAAACAAGTATGAGGTAAAACCTATTGTAATAGATAAAAAGAGTGACGCTTTTGAAAAAACCAGGGACATAGATTTTGCATTTATAGCACTTCACGGAAAATTTGGAGAAGATGGCGTAATACAATCTGTATTTGAAACTATGGACATACCTTATTCAGGCTGCGGTCCTCTGACAAGCAGCATATGTATGGACAAAGATATAAGTAAAAAAATATTTGAATCTACAGGAATCAATACTGCAAAATGGATATGTATTAATTCAACAGATGAAATAGATTATAGATACCTGGATGATATGGGCTATCCTGTAGTTGTAAAGCCAAACTGTGGAGGTTCAAGCGTAGCCACCAGTATAGTAAAAGAAAAAAAATATGTAGAGGATGCCGTAAAATTGGCCCTTGACTATGACAATGAAATAATAATTGAAAAATATATAAAAGGTGATGAAGTGACCTGCTGTATGTTAGACGGCAAGGTGCTCCCCCTCATTTCCATAAGACCAAAATCCGATTTTTTCGATTATACTTCAAAATATGCGGATGGCGGATCAGATGAGATAATAGTTAAACTGGAAAAATCTCTGCAAGACAAAATAGAAAAAATATGTCTTAAATGCTGGAAAGTTCTGAAATGTACCGGCTACGTAAGGGTCGACATGATAGTTAAGGATAATATTCCCTATGTATTGGAATTAAACACTCTTCCAGGTCTTACAAAAAACAGCCTTTTTCCCAAAAGTGCAAACGCAGTAAACATGTCTTTTACGGAATTACTGGATAAAATAATTAAATATTCTCTTAAAAATAAGCAATAATAGTTTTTAAATTTAAAAAATCTCTTTACCAGTCAATCTACGAATTGTGGATTATAGTGATTTAGGTAAGGAGATTTTTTATAAATTTCCTCAATTGTCCGTTGAAATATCGCCTATATCCTTTACTACAAATAAATGTCTGTCAATATTTTTCGCTTTAGTAGAAGCTAAACTTGCTGCATTGATCAATTTATCTATACAGCTCAATATATCAGCCTTTTCATGAAGATTTCTTGCTTTACACCCCGCTATACCTATGGATATTGAAACCAAAATTTTTTCTGAAAAAATATTTCTCCTTACCAGGGATATTATACGATCTGCCAGTGCCTCATTTTCATTTAAGGAATAACAAGTGAGAATGGCAAATTCATCACCTGCATACCTGCAAAAATAAATATTATTGTATGCACTTATATTTTTCTTTAAAATAGAAGCTACTGATTTTAACACCTTGTCTCCATTTATATGGCCATATTTTTTATTTATAAAGCCAAAATTGTCCAAATCCATAAATATAACTGAAATACTCTTATTCTCCTCAATCAGTTTATAGGCATTGTAAAATATGTAATCACTTTTATAAAATCCTGTAAGCAAATCGATGTGCTTCCCCAATTCAATTTTTAAAATTGTCCTTGTAATAAATCCTGTAATTTCACTTTTGTCTTTAACTATCATAATTTCCAGATCATTATTTTGATTGAATATCTCCAATGCCTTCCATATATATGTACTTCCCTTTACACACACATATTTATTTGACATAATATCTGCAACTATTCTATTGGGATGTGCTGTAATCAATTCTTTTTCCGTAACTATGCCAACTAATTCACAGGATTTATAAACCAACAGGCACTCGATATTATCTTCATAAAAATAATGCTGAATGGAATTCACTCCAGAAAGCATATTAACCTTCACAAAATTTTTATCCGATATGCTTAAAACATTCTGTATCATAAATCTATGGATTTACTAACATGCAATGTTACACTAACTTGTGCTTTTATAATCATTGTTTCGTCAGCAATTTTACCTCCTTCCTCTAAAATTATGGAAATTAACTTATCTTTGGGAATTAAATTTATCAAAGATTTCTTAATAACAACCGCCTCTATAAATCTATGTTCTATTTTAATCACTTCATATTGCTCTGGTGAAAGCATGTCTACCATTCTTCTGGCAGCTTCCGGACCAATAGGAGATCTTTTACCAATGATCAGAACATCCTGCATTGGAGGTACTTCAAATTCCGAAAAATACATCGATACTTCCGCTGTCTTTGTACCTTGATTTTTACTTTTCATTAACAACATGTCTCCTTCCTATAATCCACATATAATATTATCATATCTTGTCTAATTCTTCTATAAATTATTTAATGTTTGTCATATTTGCATATAATAAGTCGTATTTTTATTTCATCTACCATTTTAAAACACAGCCCGTTTTATATTCGAATTTATTTTTTATTCTACTTAACTTTTCCCCACCACCCTTCAAATGACCTTCTTTAATTTTTAATTTCACACTCAAATCAAAATTATTAAAAGAGGGATTTTTTTTCAATTCTATTCCCTCCATTTTGCAGAGTTCAACTGCCATTTTTATTATTTCATTCTGATTTGCACTCTCGGACACACTCATGTTCCACCCTGTCAAATCCGATATTCTTTTAACTGTTTTCTCACATTTTTTCCCTATCGCAGGAGTTATGAAAGACAGTTCTATATACTTTTCATCCAAATGAGATTTTATACTCTTTTTATAGGGTTTAAATTCCATATCTTCAAAAAATTCATCGATAAACTGCAAAGCCCTGTTTTGCTCCATAACATCATGTCTGCTTCCTGATTTTACAATTACGGCATTCGCATTCTTGGAAACTAAGTTTTCCTTATATCTAACTGAAATATTTATCCCCGTAATATTCTTGAATTTTTTTTCACTGTCTTCTATCGCGTTGGCAGGTGAGTCTAAAACTACTGTCACCTCATTTTTTTCCAACCTATATGATATTTTTTCGACATTTTTCTGACTGAAAAGTTCCTTTATTACTTTTGAGGCCTCATTTATATTTACCGAGTTGTTTATTTTCACCTGCCATTTGAATTTTTTCTGGAAATCTTTCATTACATTATGTATATCCGCATTTACCACGGCAGGAAAGTCAAAATTCAACACAATTTCCCTGTTCTCATACATATAGCTGGCTTTTTTAAAATTAAATTTACCAAAATAATTATGTACAATCTCTTTCAATTCATTTGGTTTAAGTTCCTTCCTGTCTAATTTTTCCAGTACTTTCCCCTCTTCTTGACATTTAAATAAAAACAGCCTCTTGCTGTCATTTTCAAAATATGGAGAGTAAATTATAATTTTTTGAAAATCCCTGAAAGATTTTTCTAATTTATTACAACCCCTCCATATATAAAAGAGTTCTTCTGCCGTGAATAACCTTTTTCCATAATTTTTGGATATAAATTCCCATAAGCTTCTAACATTGTGTTCATCTAATTCCATGTAGGAATTCATAACCTTGTTTATATATGTTTTACGCTGTCTCCGGGGCTTATGTATATCTATTGCATAGCTGTCGCCGCACTTAGGAGCATATACCCTTCCACTTGTCTCCTCAAAAAGTTCTCTGGAAAAACTTTCCACTACATTTTCATCTCCATGGACAATAAATATGCTTCTGGGATTTAAAAGGTGAATCAACGATTTTATTTCGAGTTTATCACTATGTGCTGAAAGTCCTATTCTCTCGACTTTACATTTTACCTCGATAGTTTTCCCGTTTAAGCACAATTTTTTGTTTTTTTCGTCCTTTAAAAGATCCAGCAATTTTCTCCCGGGTGACTCTTCATCCTGATAGCCTGTTATAACTATATACCCTTTTTGCATGGGAGCTATCTTTTCTGCATAGTACTGACTGTAGCCTCCTGTAAGCATTCCTGAACTCGATATTATCACACAGGGTTCTTCATTTTCCAATATCCTCTCTCTGGTACTATTATCTTTTACGGCCACTATATTGTCATCATAAAAGGGTTCAATTCCCTTTAATATTTTTTTCCCCAGAGAATTTTTAAGGTAAAGTGGATTTAACTTATAAGTTCGATTTATATCCCTTATCATCCCGTCCACATAAACTTTAATATTTTTTAATCTATTTTTGTTCATTGCCTTTTTTACAATGAGTATCACTTCCTGAGCCCTTCCAAGAGCAAAGGCAGGAATAAGCATTTTACCTTTTTCCCTGACACATCTGTCTATTACATCTACAAGCTTTTCTTCCTCTACCTGCCTATTTGAATGCAGCCTGTCACCGTAGGTTGATTCAAAGACTGCCGCATCCGGTCTCAATTTAGGTATTTTAAGACCTTCCACTGTCTTCTGAGAAAACAGGGAAAAATCACCGGAATAAAAAAATGAACCCTCCGGCGTGGTAATATAAACACAGCTGGCTCCCGCTATATGTCCTGCCATATAAAAAGTGAGAACCATATTGTCGAATATGGGAAACTTAACCATATAGTTTATGGGAAACACACGGCTCAACATATTTACAACATCTTTTTCTGCATACAATGGGATTTCTCCCTCCCGGTTGTTCATAATCTTCAAGCTGTCATAGAGCAGAACCTTCATCAAATCCTTGGTCATTTTAGTTGCATATATTCTGGCTTCCGGATATTCCCTGCTTATAATTGGAAGAGAGCCTATATGATCCATATGGGCATGGCTTATTACTATGGCATCTACGCCTCCATTATCCTGAATTAGTTTAAAATCCGGCAGGGCGTCTTTGGAAGAATTTTGTCTTACGCCGCAATCCAGTAATATATTTTTATTGTATATCCTGAGCAGCATGCAGCTTCCACCAATCTCACGAGCTCCTCCCAGAAATGAAATATGCATATCATCCAATTCTCCCTTCTCCTATATTCAATAGCTCATATAAAATAGTTTATACGAAAACGTCATCTTATACAATGCTTAACATAATCAAAATAAGGCATAACCCGGATAAAAAAGTTATACCTTATTTTACAACTATTGATTTACATTAAACAAAGGAAAAATAAAAAACCATTTTCAACAAAGCATCCAAAGTTTCTAAAATACAGCTATTCAGCATGATAAGCCTTCCCTGCCATTCTATAATTATACTTATTTAGTTTAATAAACCAAATTTTTGAAATAATTCATATTATACTCTCTACAGAAATTGGTATCTGGTATACCAAATACTATTGAAATGGTCTTGAGCTTATGTTATACTGATAATGTAGTGTAAGGAGTAATGGTGAAGAAACTTTAAGAAAACATTAATGGGTAGTTTCAGTAACTTTTTTCTTACTTACCACAGGCTGTTTTTTCACTGGTTTTGGTATGCGAGGCAAAACCAGTGACATTATACAGGCGTATAGTGAGAGCACTGCAGCACATGAAAATACTACATTCCATCCATAAGAGCTAGCTAGATATGCTCCGAGACCCCCACCTAAAATAGAGGCTATTCCCTTCCCACTGTACAGAAATCCATAATTTGTGGCAGCATAAGTTGAGCCGAATACATCTGCATTAGTTGGCGGAAACAGTGAGAATAACTGTCCCCAGGTAAACATTATGCACATCATGCAAATCACATAGAATATACTGTTGCTTCCTATGACAGGAAGTATGAATAAAAATACTGCATTTAAACCGAAAGATATGAACATAGTTCGAGGACGTCCTAACTTATCTGAAATCCATCCCCAGAAAACCCTCCCTATTCCATTAGACAAGCTATTTAACATAACTGCTAGTACAATAATTGAAGAAGCTATTCCCATTTCCTTTCCGAAAGGTTTGGTATTAGCTGTAATAATAAGACCGCCTACACTAATAGAAAAAAACATGGACCATATAAGCCAGAAATTAGGAGTTTTAAGCATTTGTGTAGGACTGAACCCAATTTGTAACTGATCTAATTTGGCAATTTCCTCTTTCTTATTGGGCATTTTTGATCCTACAGGATAACGCAAAATCAAAGCTACAACTATAATTACAATGCCCTGTAGTGTTCCAGTAACCAGAAAAGCCTGCATAACTCCACTGCCCTGCAGCAGCCTGTCGATCACAGGTACAAAGGGCATTGAACCAAGGCCAAAAGCACCTGCTATTATACCAGAAGCCATACCTCGCCGATCTGGGAACCAGCGAATCGCCACACTAACACATCCACCATAAACAATGGCTGCTCCAACTCCTGCCATGGCATAAGCAAAATACAGACCGCTTACAGAATTTACCTGTCCCATCATGCTCCATCCAACTCCAATCAACAGACCTGCAATAATAAACATAAGCTTTGATCCAAATCTATCCAGCAGATATCCTCCTGCGGGCTGAACAAATGTTTCAAACATAATAAACAGGGTAAAAGCGTACTGGACAACAGCCAGAGACGATTTTAACTGCGTAACCAAAGGAGTGGTAAATAAGGTCCAGGCATACTGTAGGTTGGCAATCATTATCATAGCAACAACAGCAGCTACAAGTTGAACCCAGCGGTTACCGAGGATTGATCCATATGCATTGACATTTTTAGCTTTCATCTCGTCAATATTGTTCATGCATTATTCCTCCTTAAATTCATATTTAATTTTCAAAGATCTGTTTCCGAACTTTTGCTTATTACCACCTTCTTTCTTTTAATTAGAACCCCGGAGTTATTAAATTGATCCGGGGTAAGGTAAATTGTATATTTTTACTATTATATTTTGATTAAGATTTATTATTCTACCACTGGAGGCACGCTGTATTCTATCCCAACTTCTTTCATGCGTTGATTCGCAAATTTCTGAAGCTTTTCGATATGTTCAGGTTTAAGATGATTGAATCGTCCTTGATACTTTATATATTCACTGACCGGTTTAAATTTAGCAGGTTTATACGTCAACTTATACTTACCATCCACAAGTTCATACAACTGTACCATCCCGGTTTCAACTGCCAGTTTGGCAATCTTAACTGTTTTTTCCGCCGGAAAACTCCATCCTTTCGGGCAGGGTGCATGTATATATAGAAAAGCAGGTCCATCGGCATTACAGGCTTTACGTACTTTATTCATCAAATCAAGCGGATAACCTATTGATGCAGTGCCCAGATATTTTAGTTCAGGATGGCCGTGAGCCATTATCTTGGTGATATCTTTAGGCATAAGTTTTCTACCTTCAGGAACCACCGGACCGGCTGGAGTAAAAGTAGTCCATGCTCCATAAGGCGTAGTTGGAGAAGCTTGAATACCTGTATTGGCATAGGATTCATTGTCATAGCAAATAAATACTATATTATGCCCCCTGTAAAAAGCTGCAGACAGGGACTGCAGTCCTATATCGGCAGTGCTGCCGTCACCGGCCATCACAATGATATTAGGATATTTCGCACTGGTCTTATGCTTACGTATCATAGCTTTAAATGCTGCCGATATTCCAGATGCAACTCCCCCGCCGTTGGTAATCTGTGCATGTATCCACGGAACGGCCCAGGGACCACATCCATAACTGGTATTTGCAACATACATGCAGCCCGTGGGACCGACAAAAATTGTATTTTTCCCTGCTGCCTTGGCTACCAGCCTATACTGCAGTGCGGGACCGCACCCGGCACAAGTACGGTGACCTGGAACATAATATTCCTCTTTCGGGGCTTCCTTAATAGATTTAATCTCTTCTAACACTTGACTTCCTCCCTTCATATCTATAATTCAAATGGCAGCCAGTAACTTTGCTTCTTACTTTTACCAGTATCAACTGCATCTTTCATAATACTGTACATCTTATAGAATTCATCCTGGGTGATCATGGAACCCCCAAGCCCTGCTACAAATCCGATTGTTTCTATTTTCTCATCGTTATTATACAAAGCTGCCCTGACTTCAGTCAGAAGGACACCTGCCCCGCAGGATATTCCAAAATTGACTGAGTTGTCCACCACACCTACCACTTTAAATCTGCTCAAAGCCTCCCGAACTTGTTCAGTTGGGAAAGGTCGCAGTGTACGCAGTCTTACCACACCAACCTTTTCACCTAAATTTCTCAAGTGCTTCGCCACGTTTTTGGCTGTCTCGGCATGTCCTCCCTGAATGAAAATAACTCTTTCTGCACCATCTGTCATATATTCTTCAAGCCATGGATCATATCTGCGTCCAAATATATCCGCAAACTCATCATAGGCCTCATCAAATACATTTCTCACTCCTTCTATGGCCATATGCCTCTGGTACTGAGTTCCGGGTCCCATTTCCGGCTCCATCTGCGGACCTATAATCACAGGATTTTCTGTATCCAGCACATGTCGGTTCTTATAAGGTGGTAAAAATACATCAACTTGCTCCTGCGACGGAACATCAACTTCACCAAGAATATGGGATACAAAATATCCGTCCTGGCAGGCAAATTGTGGTAAAAGTACACGCGGATCTTCACCTATTCGATAATATATGAGACTTAAATCCAAAGCCTCCTGCGGTGTAGAAGCCCATCCTTGAATCCACCCTTGATCCCGACAGCACAATGCATCTGTATGCTCCGAGCCAAAATCACCTGGAGGATCCAGTGTACGGTCTGCAATGGCCATTTGAAGTGGAAGTCTTTCTCCTGAAATTGGAGAATAAACCTCCATGGCATAGGTTACACCTACCCCTGAACTGCCTGTAAAAGCCCTGGCCCCGGCAGCAGAAGCTCCATAAACTACACTGAGCTGTCCATGTTCACCTTCGCCTAAAACGAACTCAGCATCTAGTTCTCCATCCGCCACCATTCTCGCTAATTCCGACATAATTCCGGTATACGGACGGATTGGATACGAGCATATGACATCCACATTGGCCAATTTGATTGCATTGGCCGTTGCCACACATCCTGACATTCTCTTTATATTGCTTTTCATTTTTCAATTCACCTCCCCAATATAAATTCAATCCTTAAAGTCCAGTTCAGGAACTAAGGTAATCGCCCCTACAGGACACATCTCGGCACAAATTCCACATCCCTTGCAGTATTTCAAATTGAAAGTGATAGGACTATCTTTAGTCATAAGATTCACACAAGAATCGGGACAGCTGATCCAGCAGATTTGACACTCTACACATTTTTCTGCATCCAATACAGGTCTCCTGGTGCGCCAATTGCCGGTAACCATACCTTCATTTTCTTTCTGCGGTGAAGGTACAGTACCTGCAAAGGGAATTTTTTCATACGGCACAGCCATTTTTAAATACCTCCTTAAATTTTTTTAACTTCTAAACAGAAGCTTGCTGCATAGTATTTACATCCACGACAATAGCTTGTTTATAAGCCTTCTTTGCAACATCCTTGTTGGCCACAATTTTAAGTAAATTATCGAATTGAACAATTTCAGTACCCTTGACAACAGCAGCAGCTAACGCGGCTCCAATACCCTTTCCAATTCCCGAGGCATCTGTGGCACCTTCAGCTCCGGAAAGAGTGATAACAGATTTTGAAAGACTGTTTGCATCAACTGTAACAATTTTAGAAAGATTTTCTGTGTTTTTTTTGATAAATCCAAATAAATACTTCGGCAAACGCTTTGTGTTTATTACAAGTACAGCCCCCTGTTTTATTCCGCGTAGAATATCCACACCTTTTACAAGAGTTTCTTCTGTAAGAACAACAATATCAGGAGCTTCATTTTCATAAACATATTTGGATTCAATTTCCTGAGGGCTAATTTTTCCATATGCCCTTACCGGGACATAGATACGGTCGGGAAGATCAACATAATTCTCCCATGCCTGAACATATTTTCCCTCCAATGCAGCTGCCTCTGTTAAAGAAACAACTATGTCTCTGGCTTCTTTATTTTCATAAACTCCTCTACCCCAAACTGTAATCTGCATCAGCCCCGGTTCATCAAACAAATTTTGTCTTGACATCTCATTCCATCTTCCTTTCTTTAACGATTTACATTACAACAAATTTCAAGGTCGATACTTTTCTAACCACCCCCCCTAAATCTCTTTTGATTATTTATTTCATAGATGGCCTGATTAAATATATCCTGATTTATCTTGACTCTCAGGCCATTTTTTACTGATGACATAAGAGCTATAAATGAAGCTCTGCGGCACAAGGCAGCCAATTCCGCGCCACTCATTTTATCAGTTTTTTCAGCTAGGTACCTGAAATCTACATCTTCAGACAAGGGTAAACCTCTAGAATGGATTTTTAAAATCGACTCCCGCTCATTGACTTCCGGCAAAGACAATTCTAGGACATATTCAAATCTCCCCTCCCTAAGCAAGACAGGATCAATTAAATCTATTCTATTTGTAGCAGCCAATACTATAATTCCCTGAACTTTTCTCAAGCTGTCAAATTCCATTATAAGCTGACTTACAAATCTGTCCCTTAAACTGTCTGTCCCTAAAGAGCGGGAACGGACAATACCATCCAACTCATCTAAAAACAAGATACAGGGTGCCGTCTGCTTGGCTTTGACAAATACGTCATTCAGGGTTCTTTCCGACTCTCCCATCCAGTGAGAGATAAGTGTAAGACCATTTACACTTATAAAATTTATTTTTACAGAATTCCCAACTGCATCTGCCAATAAAGTTTTTCCCGTACCAGACGGGCCTGTCAGTAAAATACCTTTTGGCGGGGTAAAGGCATATTCTCTACATAAATCAGGGTCATGAAACGGAAGCTCCACTAAAGTCTGCAAAATCTTTTTAGTTTTATCAAGCCCTCCTATGTCCTCCCATTTTACATCTGAAACTTCCGAATAGTACTCCCGGGTAGACGAAGGTTCTGTTTCTTTCAGCGCATCAGTAAAATTGTCCATCGATACCTTAAAAGGAGGAACATTGATACCATCTGCATTCCCTGACAAAACCTTTCTAAGTGATATCATCCCGGCCTCTTTACAAAGTGCCGAAAGATCTGAACCGACAAATCCATAAGTGATTTTAGCCAACTTATCAAGTTTTACATTTTTGTCAAGGGGCATAGAGCTCGTATGAATTTGTAATATTTTAAGCCTTCCTTCCCTATCGGGCGGCATAATTGCAATTTCCCTGTCAAACCTCCTCGGCCGTCTAAGTGCAGGATCCAGAGAATCAGGTATATTTGTGGCACCGATTACAATAACCTGACCTCGATTTTCAAGACCATCCATCAGTGCAAGGAGCTGGGCCACAACTCTTTTTTCAACTTCACCATGAACATCTTCCCTCTTGGGGGCAATGGAATCCAGCTCATCTAAAAAAATTATACTCGGTGCCCGGCTCTTTGCCTCTTTAAATATTTCTCTCAATTTCGCCTCACTTTCCCCATAAAATTTATTCATTATTTCCGGTCCGTTCACATGGGCAAAATAAACTTTTGTTTCAGAAGCAACTGCCCTTGCAATTAAAGTTTTTCCCGTACCCGGCGGTCCATAAAGCAGCACACCCTTAGGCGGTTCAATGCCTAATTTTTTAAACACACCGGGATACTTCAAAGGCAGCTCTACAATTTCCCTTATTTTTTGAACCTGCTCATCCAGCCCCCCTATATCTTCATATGTAATTCTTGATCCATCAACATTAGACTCAGGTTGTACAAAAACAATATCGGTCTCATTATCAACTTTAACCACTCCAGATGGTGCCGTACCATTTACAATAAAACTGCATCTGCCGCTGCCAAAGAGAGTCAGGGATAATTCATCCTCACAGACCATCGGCATGCCTTTTATCAAATTCTTTATCCCAATCTTATTTTCTTGTGTCCAATTGTAGATATCCTCAAGAGGAGAAAGAAGTATTTTACGTGCAATTTTAACTTCAGCTTTACTTATTATAACCTTGCCATTTATACCTACACCAGCATTGTGTCTGATTACACCATCCATCTGAATTAGAGGTTGACCATAAATGTCGCTAAATGCCGGATAGACTTTTGCCGCAGTACTTTTTTCACCTTTTATATTCACAACATCTCCAATATCCGCTCCCAATTGATCCATATTTTCCCTGTTGATTCTAACAATACCCCTGTGGGAATCCTCTATCAGCCCCTCTTTAACCTTCAATTTAACGGAATTAAATTCAGTCATTTTTTAACCCCCTCACAGCTTTAATAAGCTGCAAAATAAACAAAGCTCTTAAACAATAATGGTATACGGTATACCATTATTGCATGATGAAACCCCTTCGTTCTATCATTCCTTACAACTTAATTTTGTACACTATACATTTAAGTTGTCCTCTATTTAAATAAAGAATTACCGTATATTAAAATGGTATACGGTATACCATTTTAATATACAAATACTTTTCCCATCTTAAATCAATCGCATCTATTCACTTTATACCACGCTTGTATTTTTACATTATATTCCATAAATAAATTTTCTGATTTTATTATATCATCCTCAAATAAAAAGTTCAATAAATTTTCAGAAAATTTATTATTTAACAAATATAATCATTGTAAAATTCAACACAGACATCAGCCTCTTTTATCCGGGTAAGCCATATTAAGAAATATCTGCCCTGATTTCTCCACATGTTTTTTCATAGCTTCATAGGAACTGGAACTATCATGCCTCATTAAGGCACTGACTATAGCTTTATGTTCTGACACCACTTCCTGAATCCTGCCAGGCTTAGTATACGTCAGATGGGTAAATTTGTTAACGTATTCACAGAGTGTATTTATAAAATAGTATAAATGAGGACTATCTGCTGCTTTCCAGATACACTCATGAAACTTTCTATTTAGGACACTTAATTTTCCACTACTTTTCTTTTTGCTTTCAGCTGACAGCTGATCAACTATTGAATTTAGATAGGTTAATTCTTCATCTTTGATCTTTCCCGCTGCAATACTGCAGCTCAATGCCTCCAATGCAGTTCTGATAAGCTGAATTTCCTCAATGTCACTTTTACTGAAACCGGAAACCACTACGCCCTTGCGGGGAATATACGTTACCAATCTTTCATACTGAAGCTGACGGATTGCCTCGCGTACTGGAGTCCTGCTTATTTTTAACTGATCTGCAATACTGCGTTCTATCAACCTTTGGCCCGGCTCCAGCTTTCCATCAAGTATAGCATTGCGTAAAATAGAAAATACCGAATCTCTGATATATCCTCTATTATCAAATCTTATAGGCGGAAATTGATATTCCACTTGCACTACCTCCTTAAAATTTTCTAAGTGAAAATCTTCATAAGCCCTGCATCTTATAGTTAATTATAATTCTTATGATACATCAAATGCAAGTAGAATATATCAGATCATAATTGCTAGAATATCATATTTAAAGAATTATTTGATATTTCTCAACTTTCAATTTATTGTTATATTATACACTCATATTATCAAAATAAAATTAAAGTTATTCACAGTTTATTCATTATTAATACAAAAGTGAAATTTATTTTTACTGTTTAATTGATACAATCATAATATTGTTCTCAACACCTCACACCTTTTCAACAGATTGAAATCCGGATTCCCTCAGAAGTGACATTTCATGACTCACCGTAAATGGTATGTCACAGTGGCAGAGGTTTCCCGCAGGATTGTAATCCGATTCAAATTTTTTTCTTTGTGAAAGGTAATATGTCTCCAATTCGGCATTGTCTGAACCAATCATGTAATCGCATTCTATAAAAGTACCGTTGTCTCTAAGGCATCGGAAAATGTTACCGTAAATCTTCAATTTCTGGATATGAGTAAAATGGTGAAATGACATGACGGATATCACAGTATCATATTTTTGAGTTCCCATATCAAAGGTAAGATAACTGTCATTTATAAGATTAATAGAATATTTTGAATATTTTTCAGCCAGCTTTTTAAGCATTTTATCCGCCAGATCAACGCCTGTGACCTGTACTTTGGGAAGTTTTTTAAAAATTGAATGCAGTTCCAAACCCGTACCACATCCTAGATCCAATAGTGTTTTAGTATATGCGGGAACATACTTTTCTATTTCATGATAACATTCTTTTCCCCCATCGATATTGATAATTTGCTGAGTATCATATACATCCGCACGCGTGTTAAAAAAGTTTTTCATTTCTTCTGGAATTTTACTCATGACAGTCTTCCACTCCCACTTATTTTCTTCATATTTTAGGAATATATAAAAAAAGACATTTTAGAATTCTTTCCAAAATGCTTTTTTACATTCACCCTTATGGTGCCGGAGGCGGGAGTCGAACCCGCATGGTATCACTACCGACGGATTTTGAGTCCGTTGCGTCTGCCAATTCCACCACTTCGGCATGTAACAAAAATTATATTATCACAAATATTATTCACGGTCAAGAGTTATATAAAATTGATTAGACATAAAATACAGGTTCCAATTCACTATTTTCTACATATTTTCAAACTGCATTATTTAAATCAGAAATAATTGCAAATTAAATGAAAATTTTAAATCATAGTTGTTATATGAAAGAAAGTATGCTATCATTTATTTAAGAATATTCTAAATAATATATTACAGTTATTGGGGGCGATAATTTTAAATTAAACAATTTTTGAACCAATTAAAACAATTATTTTAAAACTTATTTAGCTACTAAGGAGGATTTCAATGAGTAAACAAAACGCACTAAATGAAAATCTCGAGCGTGGCCTAGAAGAGCGCCATATTCAATTGATAGCACTGGGAGGAGCAATTGGCGTAGGTCTATTTTTAGGATCTGCCACAACTATACAGGCTGCTGGTCCTGCAATTTTATTGGTATACACAATATCAGGACTAGCTATGTTTGTTATAATGAGAGCTCTGGGTGAAATTGCCACCTCTTACCCTGTTTCTGGATCTTTTAGCGCTTATGCCAATGAATTTATAGGACCTCTGGCGGGATATATGACAGGATGGACCTACTGGTTTATGTGGATAGTAACATGTATGGCTGAAATCACAGCTGTAGGTGTATACGTTAAATTCTGGATTCCGACTATGCCGCAGTGGATTCCGGCACTGGCAGCACTCGTAGTAATGACATGTGTAAACCTGATTGCAGTAAAAGCTTATGGTGAATTTGAATTCTGGTTTGCACTTATCAAGGTAGTTACAATCATCGCAATGATAGTAATGGGCCTGCTTATGATTATATTTGGCATTGGCAATGCCGGAAAACCTGTTGGAATTTCAAATCTGTGGACACATGGGGGATTTTTCCCAAAAGGTATATGGGGACCGGTGGTTTCAGTAACAATGGTTATGTTTGCTTATCTCGGCACAGAGCTTATAGGTGTTACAGCAGGTGAGGCAAAAAACCCTGAGAAAACGATACCATCAGCTATCAACAAGGTTTTCTGGAGAATACTGATATTCTATGTAGGAGCACTCTTTGTAATAATGTGTCTTTATCCATGGAACAGTCTTGGCACAAGTGGAAGTCCCTTCGTTTTAGTCTTCAGCAAAATGGGCATATCTGCAGCAGCGGGTATTATAAATTTTGTAGTGCTAACTGCAGCTTTATCTTCCTGTAACAGCGGCATATTTAGTACTGGACGTATGCTGTACAATCTTTCTCTTCAAGGAACGGCACCAAAATCATTTAGCAAATTAGGCAAAACTCACGTTCCAACAACCAGCATCATAGTTTCAGCACTTTTTCTTCTAATCGGAGTTGTTCTTAATTTTCTATTTCCTGGAAAGGTATTCACTTATGTTACAAGTGTAGCGACAATTGGTGCAATTTGGGTTTGGGCTATAATATTAATAGTACAATTGAGGTTTAGAAAAAGGCTTACCCCAGATCAAGTAAAAAATTTGCATTTCCCAATGTTTGGATATCCTTATCTCAACTACATCGTATTGGCATTTTTAGGTTTTGTCGTAGTAATGCTGGCCTTCGGTAAAGATACTATGGTTGCCCTTATCGTAGGACCTATCTGGTTTGCAATTTTACTGGCCTGCTATTATATATTCGGATTAAATAAAAAGAATTTCAAATCTAAAGAATCAGAAGAATCGGATCAAGAAAAATAAAATTTAAAATCAAACTACAATATTTAGTTTGATTTACAAACTCCTATCGTTGTAGTAGAATAAAAATGAAAATAAAATAATTTGTAGGGGTGCTTTTTATTAAGCTGAGAAGAGCTGCTCTCTAACCCTTTGAACCTGATCCAGGTAAAGCTGGCGTAGGGAAGTAATTTCACATAATTTCGCGTTTATTAGGTGTATGCTTTTCTGCATACACCTTTTAAATTATCTGATTAGAGGTGTTCTTAATGAAAAATGTATTGACAATTGCAGGTTCTGACAGTTCAGGCGGGGCAGGAATACAGGCCGATTTGAAAACGATGAGTGCACTTGGCGTATATGGGATGAGTGTAATTACTGCCGTCACGGCTCAAAACACCATAGGTGTGCAGGATGTATTGGATGTAACACCCGAAATTGTAGAGGCACAAATAAGATCCATATTTGATGATATAAGGGTAGACGCGGTAAAAATAGGAATGGTTTCAAACAGTAAAACTATCTTTGTAATAAAAAAGCTTTTGAGAGAATATAAAGCTCAAAATATAGTACTTGATCCGGTAATGATATCAAAAAGCGGATATTCCCTCCTGAAACCCGAAGCCGAGTCAGCTATAAAAAATATGGTAGAGATTTCAGATGTGGTAACTCCAAACATACCGGAGGCAGAAGTTTTAAGCGGATTAAAAATTGAAAACGAAAATGATATGGAAAAAGCAGCTTTTAAAATAAAGGAACTAGGTGCGGGAAATGTTCTCGTAAAAGGAGGCCACAGGTGTAACGATGCCAATGACATACTGCTCTGCAGAAATAAAATATTAACTCTTAAAGGACATAGAGTAAATACAAAAAACACCCACGGAACAGGATGTACCCTGTCTTCTGCCATAGCTTCCTTCCTAGCTAAAGGTTATGACACTGAAAAAGCATTGAATCTATCTAAGCAGTATATAACCAGGGCAATAGAAAATTCATTTTCCATAGGCCACGGTGTTGGTCCTGTAGGACATTTTATAGAAGTTTATAAAAAAGCCGGTATAGATTTCCAATAGACTGTAATTCATAATTATTTTCAAAATTTAAGGGAGGTTAAAATTTGAGTAGTACAAATTTAGACAAAGTAACAAAAATATTATCAGAAGTTAGAAATAAAGTACCACTTGTTCACTGTATTACAAATTATGTCACTATAAACGACTGTGCAAACATTCTCTTGGCTTACGGAGCTTCCCCTGCCATGTGCGAAGCCTATGACGAGGTCTTTGATTTTGTCAAATTATCATCTGCACTGTATATAAATTTGGGAACTCTAAACAAAGAACAGGAACAGGCCATGATCTTGGCCAGCACTTCTGCAAAAATTCACAATGTGCCTGTAATACTGGATCCTGTGGCTTGTGCTGCCTCAGTTAAAAAAATTCAAGTCATAAATAGAATATCACAGGTTGGAAAAATTGACGTCATAAAGGGAAACATAGGAGAAATTAAATCCTTAGCCGGACAATCTGCCAATGTAAGAGGTGTGGATTCAATAGATTCCGGAGAAGGTGCCCTCGAGAGCTGCATAGCATTATCCAAAAAATGCAGCTGTGTAGTTGCCGCCACCGGTAAAAAGGATTTTATATCAGACGGCAGAAAAAGTGCCATAATTGAAAACGGGACAGAAATGTTTACCAAAATCACCGGATCCGGCTGTATGCTGGGTGCCCTCTGCGGGGCCGCCTGCGGAGCTTCTGAAGATAAATTTTCAGCTGTCGTAAGTGCCATACTCTCAATGAACATAGCCGGTGAAGAAGCTGTTAAGGCAGCCAATGCACCTGGAAGTTTCAGAGTCAAACTCATGGACTGCATATATCAGCTGAATGAAGAAAAATTAAAAGAAGGTGCTAAAATAACATGGAAATAAATTATAGCTTATACCTGGTTACAGACAGGAATCTTTTAAAAAATACCAATTTGCCCAAAGCTGTAGAAGAGGCAATTTTGGGCGGTGTCACTCTAATTCAATTGAGAGAAAAAAGTGCCTCTACAAGGGAATTTTACAAGCTAGCACTGGAAGTCAAAAAAGTTACCAGCCATTACAAAGTCCCCCTGATAATAAATGACAGGTTAGATATAGCCCAGGCCGTAGATGCAGACGGAGTGCATCTCGGTCAGAGCGATATGCCGCTGACTATGGCAAGGAAAATACTGGGAAAAGGTAAAATAATAGGAATATCTGCAGGTACTGTAGAAGAAGCTGTAGAAGCAGAGAAAAATGGTGCGGATTATCTCGGAATAGGAAGCGTATTCTTCACTAAGACCAAAAAGGATATAGATACTCCAATAGGTATAGAGGGCCTTCGTAAAATATACAGCAGTGTAAACATACCTGCCGTAGCCATAGGAGGAATTGATGAACATAACTTTAGGGACGTATTATCTACAGGGGTTGACGGTATTTCCGTAATTTCTGCTATTTTAGGAAAAGACGACATAAAATCTGCTGCACAATCACTAGTCAAATAATAAACCTGACAATATTCCCTGAATGAAGTGCTGTAAAACTATTCTTAGAAATAATTTTACAGCACTTCATTTTTTTATATACTCTACACTTATATGAGACCTCCCACTTTTGATTTATTAGTTTACAAATTTATCATGATAAAGTATAATAGTTGATGTAATTATTACATAATAAAAGGAGTTCAAATAAAATGAAAAAAAAATTAGGTATTTTAGCTGCTTTGATATTTTTCACAGCCGCATTGTTCTCCGGATGTGGACAATCTTCAAAAGCCAATACATCCTGGAATGATATAAAATCAAAAGGAGAGTTCGTGGTTGGCCTGGACGACAGCTTCCCTCCAATGGGATTCAGAGATTCAAAGGGGCACATTGTAGGATTTGACATAGATATGGCCAAGGCCGCTGCAAAAAAAATGGGGGTAAAAGTTGTTTTCAAACCCGTAGAATGGGATGGCATTATACTCAGTTTAAACAATAAGGATATAGATGTTATATGGAATGGTCTCACCATAACAGAGGATAGAAAAAAACATATATCTTTCTCAAAAGTATATTTGCAAAACAAGCAGATAATTGTAGTAAAAAATAATTCAAACATAAAAACTAAGAAAGATCTTTCAGGCAAAACCGTAGGACTTCAGTTGGGAAGCAGCAGTGAAACTGCATTGAAATCAGATGCCGCCACTTCAAAATCCCTGAAAAATGTACGAAAATATTCAAATAATACAGAAGCCCTGCTGGACCTAAATCAAGGACGTATCGATGCCGTTGTGGTAGATGAAGTTGTCGGGAGATATTATCTGAAGAAAAAGCCTGGACTTTACAAAGTACTCGATGATAATCTTGGAAAAGAAAATTACGGTGTAGGTATCAGAAAAAGCGATACAAGTTTCAGAAATAAATTAAATGAAGCATTGGACTCTATGAAAAAAGACGGAACAGCCGATAAAATATCTCAGAAATGGTTCAATAAAGATATAATTGCAAAATAAAGAGTTAGGATGTGATCTATAAATGGATAGTCTTGTGGACATAACGGAATTCATATTAAAGGGAAGTTTGATAACCGGAGAATTATTTTTTATAACTGCACTATTTTCCGTACCTCTAGGATGTATAGTAGCCGTGGGTAAAATATCTAAAATCAAACCATTAAAAGCTCTGCTCAGCTTATATACCTGGGCCTTTAGAGGTACCCCGCTGCTTTTGCAGTTATTCTTTACCTACTTTGGACTTCCTGTAATCGGCATAAGGCTATCTCCTTTAGCTGCCGCCAGCATCGCTTTTATTATAAATTATGCTGCTTACCTGGCGGAAATATTCAGGGCCGGTATCGAATCGGTAAATAAGGGGCAGTATGAAGCTTCCAAAGTTCTTGGAATGAGCCACTGCCAGGCCATGACAAAAATAATAATTCCACAGGCTGCCAGAAACGTAATTCCACCCATATGCAATGAAAGCATAAATTTAATAAAAGATTCCGCTCTAGTTGCAACCATTGGTGTGGGGGATCTTTTAAGAGCAGCAAAGGAAGTAGTCACCCGTGATTTCACCATTACTCCCTTTATAATAGCTGCTGTAATCTATCTGGCAATAACCTCAGTTTTAGTTATTGTATTCAAAAAACTGGAGAAGAAATATTCCATAGACTGATTTGTGAATTACCATGATTTACTTTCAGTTATCTGAACTATTTTTACTATGATCTGTACCACTTTTTCTATGGAACAAGCTGGTATATATTCAAATTTACCGTGAAAATTATGTCCTCCTGTACATATGTTTGGAGTTGGCAGTCCGACAAAAGAAAGCCTTGCTCCATCAGTTCCCCCTCTGATCGGTACGATCTTGGGTTCTACATCAACTTCTTTCATGGCTTTAGAAGCTATGTCAACTATATACTTAACGGGTTCTATTTTCTCTTTCATATTTCTGTACTGTTCTGTTATTTCAGCATCCACAACCTTTTTCCCGTATTTTTCATTTATTTCTTTTGCACAATTTTCCACAAACTTTTTTCTACTATCAAATTTATCCTGATAAAAATCTCTTATGATATAATTAAGTACGGTTTTATCCACATTTCCTTTCATTGAAACCAGATGATAAAATCCTTCATATCCTTCCGTAGCTGCAGGTATCTCATCCTTAGGAAGCTTATTCATGAACTCTCCGGCTATAAGCATTGAATTTATCATTTTTCCCTTTGCTTCACCAGGATGTACATTTCTTCCAGAAACCGTTATCTTTGCGGCAGCTGCATTAAAATTTTCAAATTCCAGCTCTCCAAGAGCCCCGCCGTCTACCGTATATGCAAATTTAGCGTTGAATTTTTTCACGTCGAAATGATCCGGGCCCCTTCCTATTTCCTCATCTGGAGTAAACTCTACTTTTATATCTCCATGTTTTATTTCAGGATGTTCAGACAAATATTCCATGGCAGCCACTATTTCTGCCACACCAGCTTTGTCATCTGCACCTAGTAAAGTTGTACCGTCTGTAGTTATAATTTTTTTCCCTTTATACCTTTTTATTTCAGGAAAGTCCTTAACGCTTAAAACTATATTTTCCTTTTTATTTAAGACTATATCCCCGCCGTCATAATTTTCTATTATCTGGGGATTTACATTTTTTCCTGAAGTTTCCGGACTTGTATCCATATGAGATATAAAACCAATAGCAGGAACATTTTTCTCAGTATTACCGGGCAAAACAGCCATCACATAACCGTTTTCATCCAGTGATACGTCTTTCATACCAATTTCCGACAATTCTTTTGAAAGCTGTTTCGCCAGCTTCAACTGTTTCAAGGTGCTTGGAACAGTATCGGATTCGTCATCAGAGCTGGTATCAAATTTTACATACCTCAGCAGCTTATCTACAGCATTTTCCATATAAATTCCTCCAATAAAATAAAATATATGTTGTCAAACTCTTACAAAATTATATCACCATTGTACAAAGATCACAATTTATACTGCTAAAGCCATAAATAAAAATTTTTTATTGAAAATTTATAATTATACTGTCTTTTACACTTCTAATATATTATCGTTGTAAAACAGATATAAGTATTTATTTTTAACCCTCTTACCTGTCATTTTTTCCAGTGCACGTGCATAATAATAAATTTGAATTTTATACTTTTCTTTTATATTTTCCATGTTTTCAACGTAATCCGTCTTATAATCGAGGAGCACCAGCTCATTCCCCTCTTGAAAATAGCAGTCTATTATACCCTGAATCAATATCTTCTCATCTCGATACAATTTAGGATCCAGATTTCCATATATCTCATTGCTGCCCACTTCCATATAGAAGGGAACTTCTCTATATAAGTTTCCTGCTTTTTTCATCCTTCTTCCCAGGGAGGAATTAAAAAATTTCAATATTTTCCGTACGGACACGGACCTGGCTTCTTCTTCAGTGATAAATTCCATATGCAGCAATTTGTCTACCTGTTCCTCAATTTCAGAATAGGAGTCAACTTTGTCAATATCAATATGCTGCATAACCAGATGCATGATCGTACCTCTTTCTGCCGCAGTAAGACCTTTTTTCTTTTCAAGGAAAACTGGTTTTTTCAAATGCACAGGTTCTATAAACTCCACACTGTCCTCTCTGTCAATCAATTTAAATCTTCTCTTTAGTTCAGACACTGAAAATTTTACAGGTATTTTAGAAGCTTCTTCATATTTGTATTTCCAGTCGAGCCTCTTATAAATTTCATTTTTATATTTTCCCTTTCTGTTGTTACAATCTAAACTTCTAATCCATTTTGCCGCATCTTCGGCATCATTATTTTCAGATGAACCTCCAGCAAATCTATCTCTATCTTCAATACATACTTTCCATCTAGAATTATCCCCTTCAACAACCCAGACCGGATTCTGGGAAATTCCGGAAAGATCCCTGATGGGCTTCCCGCAATGATGCCTCGCCACCGCAGGACCTATCCAGTCCAAAAAGCTTTTAGCATCTACAAGAGAGTATTCTGAAAGTTTAATGCCGCCGTAGGAAGCACATTCACACCACTTTTTAGCTGTTTTTTCAACATCTCTGACCATTCCCGTTATTATAAGCTTTTCTTTTGCCCTGGTAAAAGCTACATATAATATTCTCATCTCTTCAGAAAGGGTTTCAACTTTTAATTTTCTCTTCAATATCTGTTTTATAACCGTAGGATAGGATATATGTCTTTCGACATCTATACAATCCGGTCCGAATCCCAATTTATCATGGAACAGTAAACTTCTATTCGTATCTGTAAGATTAAAATTTTTCCCTGTTCCAGACAATATCACTATGGGAAATTCCAGGCCTTTACTTTTATGTATACTCATTATTCTAACCACATTTTCATTTTCCCCAAGGACTTTGGCACTTCCCAAATCTCCACTGCTACTTCTAAGTTTATTTATAAAGTTTATAAAATTAAAAAGCCCCTTATAGCTGCTTTTCTCATATTCTTTTGCCTTCTCAAACAGCATTCTCAAGTTAGCCTGCCTCTGGACTCCCCCGGGCATAGCTCCAACAAAACCATAATAGCCCGTTTCCGTATAAAGATGCCATAAAAATTCGTCTATAGGCATATATATAACTTTTTTTCTCCAGTTTTCAAGTCTTTCCAGAAAAACTGCAGCTTTATGTCTCAGCCTATCACCTATGTCATCCAGAGAATACTTTGGACTTTGGCTTTCTCCTGCTGCTGCCCTCAACACTTCATAAAAAGGTATTTTCCTATTCACCATTCTCAAATCCACAAGCTCTTCCGGTGAAAATGCCCCTATTGGAGATCTGAGTACCGATATGAGGGGTATATCCTGTATAGGATTATCTATTATCTCAAGAAGTGATATAATGGTTTTTATTTCAACAGCATCGAGGTAACCCGTTGAAGTATCTGCAAATACGGGTATATCCAAACTATTCAGTTCCTCTACAAAAGTAGGCGCCCAATTTTGAGTCGTACGCATCAATATCACTATGTCCCTGTACGCAGCAGCTCTGTAACAGCCCTTTTCACTGTCATATACATTAAAGCATTTCTTACCCGGTGCCGGGTTTACCAGTTCTTTTATCTTCTCCGCTGCCATACGGGCTTCCACCTGGATATTATCCACTATCTCCCCGTTATCCCGTTCCGGTTCAGATTTATTTTCCACCTTATCAGCCAAGTATATTTCCACAGCTCCCCCGCACCTTTCACTGCAGGGTTTATACTTAGCCGAACTTATCAGACATTCACTGTCATCATAGCTAAGTTCCCCTACTTCTCTGCACATTATCTGCTTGAACAGATAATTTACGGCATCTATTATTTCCTTCCTGCTCCTGAAATTTTCAGATAATTTTATCTTTCTGCTGCCGCTTCCCTTTTTTTCGGAATAAGAATCGTATTTCTGCAGAAATAGTTCCGGCTTCGACTGTCTGAATCTATATATACTCTGTTTTACATCCCCTACCATAAATAAATTTGCATCTTTACCTTTCCCACTTATCATGTTGATTATGACTTCCTGAACTTCATTACTGTCCTGATATTCATCGATAAATATTTCTTTAAAATAATTCCTATATTCCAAGGCTGCCTGTGACGGTACTATATTTCCCCTGTCATCCACATCTGTCAATATTTCAAGGCAAAAATGCTCAATATCACTAAAATCCAGCACTCCCCTTTCTCTTTTTTTATCATAATATCTATCATTGAAATCCAGTACAAGGGACACCAAACAGTTTATTTTGGGATAAATTCTCCTAATATCTCCGGTTAAATTATATGAGTTTAAAAATATATTTTCTCTTATATCATTCAATTTTTTCTTCACTTCGTCTTTTATACTTTTAACTCTTTCCTTTATGGGTTTTATGCTGTCTTCCGTCCTTTTAGACGGAAGTTTATGAAACTCCAATTTTATAAATTTCTCCATCATTTCATTCCATGAACTGGTTTTGAGTATTTCATCCATTTCACCAATGTCATCCTCAAAAGGCGCCAGGTAATGTTCAAGCTCAGGAGTGTTTTTTATTATTTCTACAGCATTTTCCATTTTATCTCTATATCCGCTAATTTCCATATTTAAACTGTGCATCAGTGTTTTAGCCCATAAAGTTTCCTCAAAATTAAAATCTTCTCCTATATTGAAATCCTCTACAGCTTTTTTCAACCATTTTTCAGGCCAGGGATTGCTTTTTGAAAACTCATATAAAGACAAGATCATATTTTGAAGCCTGATATCATCCTTGCCCTTAAAACTGTCCACAAGATCTAAAAATTCACTTTTCCCCTGCTGATATCTTTCTTCCAGGATTTCCTGAAGTGCATCCTGTTTTAAAAGTATGGCTTCAGTATTATCACACACCCTGAACCCAGGATCCAGGTCTATCAAATGAAAATTACTCTTTATAATTTTAAGGCAAAAAGAATGGATAGTCATTATATTGGATTGATTCAGTAAAGCCAGCTGTTTCCTAATATTCCTGGAATTGCAGTCACTTTCCAATAGTTTGGAAAGTCTTTCGCCTATTCTCTCTTTCATTTCAGAAGCTGCGGCATTCGTAAATGTAACAATCAACAGTCTATCTATATCAACACCCTCACTGGCATCGGTTATCCTATGTATTATTCTTTCTACCAGCACTGCAGTCTTACCAGTCCCGGCCCCTGCGGCCACCAGCAAATTACATTTTCCTGCAAAAATGGCCTCATACTGTGCTTCAGTCCATTTTCTTCCCATAATATCAATCCTCTTTACTAATATATACTTTATCTCCCACTTTGAAAAGCTGGGAGCATTAGCAATGGCAGCGCTCAGATAAAAATTTCCTGACCTCAGTCTCCATCTGTCCTGTTTCACATACAGTATCATGCATGACCTTACATCCGTCTAACTTCTTCATGGGCTTTGGAATTTCAATTCCCGCCGCTCTGCTCATCAATTTCACAAGTTTAAAATCATCTTCTGAATTATATCTATTATCCAAGGCACCCATTACGGCTCTTGTAAATTTAAAAGGACTTGCAGTAGAAACTATCACTGTTTTAGTGCCGTCACCTGTATCCTGCAAATATTTTTTATATACGGAATAGGCAACAGAAGTATGGGGGTCCATAAGATATCCATGCTTGTCAAAAACTTCTTTTATAGATTGTTTTGTCTCCTCATCTGTGGCAAGATTTCCATAAAATAGGTCCATTCCCTCTTTAATATTATCGCCGATCTCATATTTTCTAAATTTGTCTAGGTTACCCATAAGTTCTCTTACAGCGGATGCATTTTTGCCGCTTATATCATATATGAACCTCTCCAAATTACTTGACATCAATATGTCCATAGAGGGAGATATGGTAACAAAAAACTTTCTATTGGCATCATAGATACCGCTGTTGAAAAAATCACAAAGTACTTTATTTTCATTTGAGGCACACAGGAGCTTATTTACAGGCAAACCCATTTTTTTAGAATAGTAGGCCGCAAGTATGTTTCCAAAATTTCCTGTCGGCACTGCGAAATTTATTTTTTCTCCAAGTTTTATTTCCTTGACTCGCAGGAGCTGCATATAGCTGTAAAAATAATATACTATCTGTGGTATCAACCTTCCAATATTTATGGAATTGGCCGAGGAAAACATATACGATCCTCTATTCAGTTCTCTCTTCAATTCAACATCGTTAAAAATTCTCTTGACCTCTTTCTGGGCATCGTCAAAATTCCCATTTATACCTACGACTTTCACGTTTTCACCTATTTGAGTAGTCATCTGCCTTTTTTGTATACTGCTTACACCTTTTTCAGGAAAAAATACCACAATCTTTGTTCCTTCTACATCTGCAAAACTTTCTAATGCAGCCTTGCCTGTATCTCCGGAAGTAGCAGTAAGTATAACTATGGTTTTATTCAGATTCCGTTTTCTAGCTGCGGTTTTCATCAAATAAGGAAGAAGACATAATGCTATATCCTTAAAGGCCATCGTCGGTCCGTGAAACAATTCCAGATAAAACACATCACCTTTTTTATTCAATGGAGCTGCAGCATTTCCCTCAAATTTATTGTCATAAGCTCTATCTATACAATTTTTCAATTCCCTCTCACTGAAATCCGTAAAAAATTTTTTATTTATATAAAGCGACAATTGTTTAAAGGACATCTTCTCACAATTTTTCAATTCCCTTTTACTGATGAATGGAAAACAATTAGGTATAAACAATCCACCGTCTCCAGCTATACCTTTTAATATGGCACTGGCTGAAGTTAAATTTTCATTTGAGCCCCTTGTACTGTTATAGTAAATTTCTTCCAAATTTTATCACTCCCCTGATTTAAAATAACAACCGTAACTATATAATAGCATAGAGTGCAGAACTTGAAAATTATAATTAAGGATGTAATCATTTTAAATTAAAATACATTATAATAACCTTTTTACTTTGAGATATTAAAGATATAATAGAAATATAGTTAAAATTAAAATAAGGGGGTAAAACTTTTGGGAACTTATTTAGATAATGCAGCTACATCCTATCCAAAGCCCGATGTGGTAATAGATACAATTTCAAAATTTATGAAAAATATAGGTGCTACTGCAGGAAGGGGCGCTTACAAGTCAGCTATCACCGCTGACAGACTTATATTTGACTGCAGAAGCAACATATGTAAATTATTCAACGGCAAAGACCCCTCCAAAGTAATTTTTACTTATAATATAACCGATTCATTAAATACATTGATAAACGGCATATTAAACTCCGGCGACCATGTTATAACCAGCAGTTTGGAACACAATTCAGTCTGGAGGCCGCTGAAAATTCTTGAAAGGGACAAGAATGTGCAGATATCTAAAACACCCTGCAGTCCGGAGGGAATAACTGATCCGAAGGAAATTGAGAAACTCATAAGGGAAAATACAAAGCTCATAGTATTTACCCATGCCTCCAATGTTCTTGGAACTATCCAGCCTATAAGAGAAATAGGAGCTATAGCCAAAAAACATAATATAATTTTTCTGGTGGACAGCGCCCAGACGGCAGGTGCCTACCCTATAGATGTACAAAGAGACAATATAGATATACTTGCCTTTACAGGCCATAAAAGCCTTTTTGGTCCTACAGGTACAGGTGGATTTTTGTTAAATTGCGATATAAACCTGCGTCCCCTAAAATCAGGCGGCACTGGAGAAGATTCCAAGAATCCCTATCAGCCTGACTTTTTACCAAATAAATTTGAAGCTGGGACTTTAAATGTGGCAGGAATAGTTGGACTAGGCGAAGGTATCAAGTACATATCCAATATAGGCGTGGAAAATATAAGGGCCAAAGAGGATAAGATAATTGAATATGCACTTGAAAGATTAAAGGAAGTCCCTTCAATACATATATACGGGCCTGAGGATCCCCCAAAAATAGTTGGTGTTATTTCCTTCAATATAAAAGATATACCGGGTGAGGAAATAGCTTTCAAACTGGACCAGGAATATGACATAATGATAAGGGTTGGCTTTCACTGTGCTCCAACAGCCCACAAGGTTATGGGCACATATGAAATTGGTGCAATGAGGATAGGAATTGGTTATTTTAATACAAAAAAAGATATAGATATCCTGGTAAGTGCCTTAAAAAACATAGTTGACAGTTATCTGTGAATTTTTAGCCAAAATAATCAGGAGCGTCTGCAGACGCTCCTGATTATTTCATGTATTATTCCTATTACTTTTTTTCAAAGAACCAATTACTTTAAATATGATTATAATAATTGCCGTCCCAGCTATTGCTGAAATAATATATCCCACCACATCGCTTGTCCCTGTTAGAGAGTAGTCTGCCGCGACAGCATGATAATTTATCCCGTGCTTGAAGGCATTTGGTATGTATCCTACAAGAGATTTTATTCCCTCTGTATCCCATTCACCCCATGCATCGCCGCTGGCTAAAAGTCCCAGAGGACATAATATTATAAGAGCCAATAACAATCCATATAGAGACTTTCTAGCTGTTTTTTTCACTTTTTTCACATTTTCCCCATTGTCATATATCACATCCGGCGACACTTTCTTGACATAGGCATATACAGCCGCAGTTACAGCTCCTTCCAATACGCCCACAAAAAGATGTACCAGAACCATAGCCGGAATGGATATTTTTAATCCATAAGGACAATAAAGTGCATGTCCATAAGCGTCTTTGAAAAGAAGAGGCTGTATACCAAATTCAATAGAAGCCATGAAAGCTGCAGTTACAATTCCCACATATCCTCCAACAAAAGCCGCTATGTATTCTCCTCTATTTCCCTTCAGCTTATCTTTCATGAACTTGAACAGTGCATAGCCTACAAAGGGCATTACAAATGCCATATTAAAGGTATTTGCCCCAAAGGCAAGTATTCCACCATCCCCAAAAAAAAGTGCCTGTATAAGTAGGGCTATGCTTATTGAAATAGTTGCCGCGTAAGGCCCCAGTAAAATTGCAATCAAAGTTCCACCTACGGCATGAGCTGTCGTTCCACCCGGAACAGGTACATTAAACATCATAATTAAAAATGAAAATGCCCCGCATACACCCAGCAGCGGTATTTTTTTCTTATTTACATCTTTTTTCACTCTCTTAATAGCTTTTGCCCATATTGGCAGCATTATTATACCCATGACTGCACAAGTAGAAGGGCTTAAATAATTATCTGGAATATGCATAACAAGACCCCCTATTGATGTTTGTTTATAAATCAAGCATTTTCCATGCCATTGTTTTAAATATACTTTTAATATCCCGGTAAATCGACTTTTTTCCTTAAAACAGAATGATATTGAAATACATTCTCCACTCGATCAAAAAAAGTTTTTTCTCATAATAATACACAATTAGTATCATTATGAGAAAAAACTATATATCATCTCATTTTGATATTCAATTAACCTTTCAAAGCCTCTTCAGCACGATAGGAACTCCTCACCAAAGGGGAAGAAGCTACATATTTAAATCCCAATTCCAATCCGATCTTCCTATACTCTTCAAATACACTGGGGTGGACATATTCCTCAACAGGATGATGTTTGGAAGATGGGGCAAGATACTGGCCTATGGTGACAATGTCGCAATCGACCTTTCTCAAATCCTTCAGCAGTCCTATAACATCTTCTCTTTCTTCTCCAAGTCCAAGCATAAAACCTGATTTTGTAAAAATAGAACCATCCAGTTCTTTGACATCATTTAATAAATTCAAGGAACGTTCATATATTGCCATGGGCCTCACATCCTTGTAAAGCCTGGGTGCAGTCTCCACATTATGATTTATAACATCCGGCTTTGCATCCACAACCTTTTTTAAGGCACATCTGTCTCCTTTGAAATCTGGTATTAGAACTTCTATCGTTATATTCTTTTTCAACTTTTTTATTTCCTCTATGACTCTGGCAAAATGGTAAGCTCCTCCATCTTCCAGATCATCGCGGGTAACAGAGGTTATAACAGCATGCCTCAGCCCCAGTCTGTCAATCGCCCGGGCTATGTTAAGGGGCTCTCTTTCATCAACCCTCTCGGGCTTAGCCTTATTGACGTTGCAAAAAGTACAGTTTCTGGTACAATTCTTCCCCAGTATCATGAATGTTGCCCTTTTTCTGCTGAAACATTCCATCCTGTTAGGACAATTTGCCTCCCTACACACAGTATTTAAAGAATATTTTTTCAATATATTTTTAACTTCTCCCGAAAATTCACCGCCTCTTATCTTAATTTTCAACCAATCCGGTTTTCTACCCTGCATGATAATCCCCCTTTATTCAATTTACAATTTACAATTTACAATTTACAATTTACAATTTACAATTCTCAATTCTCAATTAGCAATTGCAAGCTGCTTTAAAACATAACTTCTATGATATTCCCGGCATCTATATTATGCATATACATTTCAACATCTGCGGACTCAAGTACTTTCAGAATTTCAGATTCATCATACCTCATACCCACAAATTTATTTTCAAAATCTTTTATTTCCCCTCTGCCAAAAAAATCTCCAAAGAAATTTATACGGTCTATTATTCCCCTGTGTACATTTACATAAACTTGTACAATTCCTCCTTTGAATTTCTTTTCATTAAAATAGGTGAATTTTTTTAAATTACCATAATTCCACTGCCACAAAACATACTTATTATCTGAAATTTTTTTTATTTTTTTCCAATCTTCCCCCGATAATCTGTAAATTTTTACAGGTTTACATTTTTCCCTGCACTCCTCCATTATGGATTTCATCAGAAAATTTTTAAATTCCACTACAGTCATGGGTCTGTCAATACACTCGCACAGATTTACAACCCTCTTTTTCACGGATTTAACAGATTTATCCGAAAATTTAATTGGACTTGCATTCAATGATTTACTTAAATTTTCCATATTAACTGAAAACAAAATACTTCCATGGTGTAAAATTTTATTTTTATGCCTGTATTGGGAATTTCCCGAAAACTTCTTATCGTTTACAGTCAAATCATTTCTACCAGAAAGCTTTACATTTACATCGAGCTTTTTCAAGGACCTTATTACAGGTTCCGTAAACCTGCTAAAATCCACAAAAGCATTGTCGTCAGCTTCATCTATAAATGTAAAATTCAATGTCCCCAGGTCATTAAATATGGCCCCTCCTCCCGACATTCTCCTTACAACCTCCAGATTATGCTCTTTTACATAATTCATATTTATTTCAGCTCTTGTATTCTGGTTTTTGCCAATTAAAATGCAGGGTCTATTTCTCCACATCATAAAACATTCTTCATCAAATTTACCCATTACATACTCTTCAATCGCATGATTTACATAAGGGTTGGTATTATTATGTTCGATAAAAATCATATGAGATTACTCCCCCCGCACATCATAAAATCCACATGAAACCTATTTAATTATAATCCAAAATGAAACCAAATGCTACAAATATAAAAAAAGAGTCCCAAAAGGACAGCTGGTTATTATCCTTTAAGGACTCTATTAGGGAGTTTGGGGATATATAATAATTAGGAACTCTGATAAATATAACAAAGGAAAACATTTAAGAGTTCATCAAATGATTCTTATATTCAATTGTTTCCTGAAACATCTATTTCCATGATTTCAGCCTCAATATTTATGACATATCCTATTAATAAATAAATGATTTCCTTTGATATTAGTTATTATATAATATTTTATTCCATTTTTCAAGCCTTTTTAGTAATTATTTTAAAATATATTCTTAATTTCTTTGATCATATGACAAATTTAATGTATAATAAAGATGTTAGTTAATGCTTTAGTGTTATCAAGAATTTAAAATTAACTATTATTAAATTTCTTGTTAATATATTATTTTTGTGTTATACTAATAGAATTAATAAACACCGATATACAAGTTATATATCAATTATAAAGTGTTTTATCTTTAGGAGGATAATAAATGAAAACAGGAACAGTAAAATGGTTTAATTCAGAAAAAGGATTCGGATTTATCGAAGTACCAGGCGAAAATGATGTCTTTGTACATTTTACCGCAATCCAAAGTGATGAACCTAGAAAAAATCTTGAAGAAGGTCAAAAAGTTCAATTTGATGTTGAAGAGGGACCAAAGGGTCTTCAAGCTGCCAATGTTGTAAAATTATCATAGTAATTTTACAATATAATAAAAAACATCTTAACATAGATGAATGTAATGTTTTGCCACCTTTCTAGAAAGGGTGGTTTTTACATTTGCTTACATTTGCTTATAAAAAATAGCCTGGGTTTTTGAACCCCAGGTTACTTTTTTATTTTCCAAGCACTTCTTTCTTTAGCTTAAGTCCAGTTTTAGTGATTGCAAGTCCGCCAAGGGCTGTTTCCCTGAGTTCACATGGAAGTTGTTTGCCCACTTTGTACATTGCTGCAACAGTATCGTCAAACGGAATTCTACCCGATACACCTGCCATGACCATATCGGCAGTAGTCAACGCATTGACAGCTCCCGATGCATTTCTCATCGCACATGGTATTTCCACAAGTCCCGCTACCGGATCACAGACTAATCCAAGTATATTTTTTATAACTATTGCACCTGCATTCAACGCCTGCTCCGGAGTACCTCCCATCATTTCAACTACAGCTGCCGACGCCATAGCCGAGGCTGAACCGCATTCTGCCTGGCATCCTCCTTCTGCTCCAGCCATAGTAGCATTTTTAGCTATCAGTATTCCAACTCCGCTGGCTGTAAAAAGACTTTGAATCAATTCATCCTCATTTTTATTCAGTTTCTCTCCCGCCGTTATTATTACAGCCGGTATTATTCCACAGGATCCAGCTGTAGGCGAAGCCACTATTTTTCCCATGGCAGCATTTATTTCAGAACAGGAAAGAGCTCTTGCCATGGCTTTTACCATGAAAGTACCAGTCAAAGTCTTTTCCCTGCCGCAATATTCACCTAATTTATATGCATCTCCACCTATAAGACCGCTTACCGATTTTACTCTGTGCTGTATTCCATATTCCGCCGAATTCTTCATTACTGCAAAATTCTTTTTCATGTTGTTAAAAATTTCTTTTCTGCTTTTTCCTGTGAGTTTCACTTCCTGTTCAACTGTGTATTCCCAAATCTTTATATTCCTCTTCTGACATATGTCTATCAGTTCTTTTCCCGTATTAACCATAGATTATTCCTCCTCGCTTATAGGATTTATAGCTCTGACCTTGTGTATATTGGGTATTTTGCTTATTTCATTAACTACGTCATCCGAAACAAAATCATCCACTTCAAATACCATAGCTGCCTTGGCTCCCTTTACATTTTCCCTATACACCCTCATAAAAGCTATATTTATCTTATATTTGTAAAGTACCTGTGAAACTTTAGCCACCATACCTGGTACATCTATATGGTTTATCAATATTGTAGGGTAAACTCCGGTAAATTCTATTTTATCTCCATCTACCTCAGTTATAATTACATTGCCTCCGCCTATAGATGATCCCATTATCTCTGAAACCCTGCCGTCTTCACACATTATTACAAATTTAACCGTATTTGGATGTACATCTCCCAGATCTGTTTCTATAAATTCAAATTCTATACCTTTTTCTTTTGCCAACTCCATGGAATTTCTTAAATTCTTATCCCATGGATTCATCCCTAATATCCCGGCAATCAACGCCTTGTCAGTACCATGACCCTTATAGGTTTTTGCAAAAGATCCATGGAGAAAGAATTGTACTTTTTTAATTTTTCCACCAGCTATAGTACCTGCAATTTTCCCCAATCGTGCTGCTCCTGCAGTATGTGAACTAGATGGCCCTATCATTACAGGACCCAGTATATCAAAAACACTGTATTCTCTCATTCTAGACACCAAACCTTTCTTTATATTATATAATAGAGCAAAATATAAAACACTATTAAAATTTATTTTGAGTTTTTAAATAATAATAGTGCTTTATAGCCAAATCATTTTTTAATTCTTTTCACCATTGTCAACTTTTTTAAATTTGCTTTTTCTACACATGTATACAGGCAAGCCTATCAAAGTTACAATTAATCCTAAGCCAGCATTTAAAGGCTGGGTAAACAGCGTATTAAATACTATATAGAGCCCTCCTATTATAGCAATAATAGGAACTACCGGATAAAGTGGAACTTTGTATGGCCTTTCCATATCCGGTCTCTTTTTTCTGAGAACGAAAACTGCAAAGAAAGTCATCACATAGAATATCCATATTACAAATATCAGAAGATCTGTCAGCTGATCAAACTTACCTGAAAATATAAGTACTATCGAGATTATCTCAAGCAATATACCGCTGTTTACAGGTACTTTGGATTTTGAAGATAATTTTGACAGCCATTTGCTGCCTGGTAATTTGTTTTCCACGGCCATAGCATATGGAACTCTCATTCCCGTAAGTATGTATCCATTTATAGTACCAAATACCGATATCAATATTCCCACAGTTATTATGCTTCCGCCTGCCGGTCCAAATAATACATTGGCCACAGCTGCTGCCGGTGTTTTTGTTGCTGCCAGGGCACTTGCCGGTAATGCAAACAGATAAGCTATATTAATAAGTAAATAAACAGCCATTACTATTGACAGCCCGCCTATAATAGCTATTGGCAAATCCCTTTTTGGATTTTTCATTTCTCCAGCTATTGTCCCTACATTTATCCAGCCGTCATAGGCAAACATAGTCGCTACCAGAGCAGATCCTAGACTTGTTGTTATAGGATGATTTTGTGCTACAACAGGAAGCAATCTTGCTGTGCCGCCGTTTCCGCTTACAAATCCTATTATTATAATTGCAAATAAAGGTATCAGTTTACATATAGTTGAAACTGTTTGAATAGCACCGCCGGTTTTGGATCCAAACAGATTCATGATTACCAAAAATACACTGACTATAATAGCTATTGGAACTATGTATGAATCAGGCATACCCAAAAGTGCAGCTGTCTGTGTTCCAAATATTATAGCAAGAGCAGCAACATTGGCCGGAAAGTATATTATAGTCTGTGCCCATCCAAGTAAAAACGACCACATGTCTCCATAGGTTTCCTCCAGATAAGCTACCATTCCTCCTGTCCTGGGTATCGCAGCCGAAATTTCAGCTGTGGTGAGTCCGCCTGCTATAGTTATAATACCTCCAAGTATCCAGGCTATCAATCCAAGACCAGGCGCTCCGGTGGCAGTAAACACGGCCGTGGGCTTAAAAAATACCCCAGCTCCTATAACTATACCAATAACTATTGCAAGAGCAGGCACCAGCCCCAAATTTCTTTTTAGTCCATTATCGCTCATTACCAATTTCCCCCTTGTTCCTTATAATATAAATATAATTATTGAATTAATTCAAAAGCATTGATGTCTACTTCAACTACTGTAAATAAAGTAATCAGGTAAACTCAGCTCCTTATAGATATAATAATTAAAATATTAACATTTTACAATACTTTGCCCAAAATTAATTTATATTTTTAAAATTTAAAATTTATTATTTGCCTAAAAAAGAATAATAAATTACAAAATAAAATAGCATGATAAAATTTTACTGACAAATTTATATTCAGTTCTTTCTGAATATATGTCTTATAAAATTCAATCCAGCATTTTAAATTGCCAAGCATTATAAAATTAATTTAAATTTAATTTATGTAAGCATGAAAACCTTAATATATTCTATAATCTTACATTTAAACGTTTTATATCAAATAAATGTACGTCTTTTAAAAACAAATTTAATATATTGTTCTTTTATTTATTTCTTTTATCATATCATATTAATACAATTTGCACAATAATTATACGACAAATTTTTTAAAAAATACTTTTTATAAACTGTTGTATGCCCATAAAAATAAATCATATTATTCATTATTTTGATTTATCTCTTAATTATAATTGTTTAATTAATTCATGATATGCAATCATTCATGAATAAAAAAATTAATAGATATTTAGACAATACCAGCTTATAAAAACATAACTATTTTGGTACATTTGCAATTATAACTACATAATATAAATCAATATGAAAGTATATTTTATATCGATAAAACAGGAAGTGATTTTAACATGTCTCAATCAGAAACATTTTTTAATTATAGAAATTTAATAACTGGTATAGATACAAAAATTCCCTTGAAAAATGGGAAACTGGTACCTGCCATAAATTTTGACAATGCGGCTACTACCCCGCCCTTTAACTATGTTATGGAAAGAATAAATAGCTTTTCACCTTATTATTCATCTATCCACAGAGGAAACGGATTTAAATCCAAGCTGTCCTCTGATGCCTACGAGATGTCACGAAATATTATATGCAATTTTGTACACTGCAATCCGCAAAAAAACACAGTAATATATGTAAATAATACTACAGGTGCTATCAATAAATTGTCCTATATATTCAACAGCTTATACAGGAACTCGATTATACTGTCTACCAGAATGGAACACCATTCAAATGATCTTCCCTGGAGAAGTAAATTCAAAGTGGATTACGTCGAAGTGGACGAGCTTGGTAAACTAAATCTGTCAGATTTAAAATATAAGTTAAGAAAGCACCACGGCAGAGTAAAACTTGTTTGTGTAACTGGTGCATCCAACGTTACTGGATATAAAAACCCCATATATAAGATAGCACAAATTGCCCACCGCTATGGAGCTGAGATTTTAGTTGATGGAGCACAGCTAGTACCACACTATCCCATATACATGGAACAGAGCTCAAAAGAAGAATCTATCGACTATTTAGCTTTTTCCGCCCATAAAATGTACGCTCCCTTTGGAATAGGCGTCCTTATAGGTCCAAAAAGTACCTTCAGCAATGCACCTCCGGAATACAGCGGCGGCGGTACAATAAAGGTAGTAACGGATGACTATGTCCTATGGGACGATCCTCCAGGAAAAAATGAAGCCGGAACTCCCAACGTACTCGGAGTTACAGCTCTTGTATCTTCAATCAAAATATTAAACAAATTATCATTGAATTCTATAGATAAAAGGGAAAAAAGTATATGCAACTACGCACTAGATAAAATGCTCCAGCTTCCAAATATCATCATATATGGAGACACAAATCCAAACTGCGACAAAGTTGCAATTCTCCCTTTCAATATAAAAGGCATGCACCATGAGACCACTGCAAGACTTCTATCAGATTTATCTGGAATTTCCGTAAGGAGCGGCTGTTTCTGTGCCCATCCCTATGTTCAAAGGCTGTTGAAACTTTCCCCTGAAGAAATAAACTATTTTAAGACCCACTTCAATGATTTTAGGCCCGGTATCGTCAGGCTGAGTTTCGGCTTGTATAATACCTATGATGAAGTAGATACACTGATAGATACCCTGAAAAAAATAACCAGGAATATAAGGTAAGTTTAATTTTAAGGTTTAAGTGAAGTTTAATTGCTTTCTTCACCTAAACCTTGAAAAACCTATCTGCCATCAGCTGGAAAGCCCTGCAGACAAAATCATTATCATAAGTATTGGAATGCTATCACATATAACCCATCCTAAAAATATGAGTACAAGGCTGAGCTTACCGTATTTATTAAAAGAATACAGTATTAAGTTGTACAAAAAAAATAAATTAGTCATAATGAATATGAGAATTATAGGAATTGGGTTGGATGTACCATAAACCACTATTGTATGTAATATAAAAATCAGCGCCAGGGCAGTACCTAAAAAAAATATAACTCTAAGTCCAATTCTGTCCTTAACCTTGATGAATATGTAAACTGCATCACATACACACAATATACAGGGCACCAACACGAGTGCCTCAAGTTTATCTATGTAAAAGTACGCCGTTATTAAAAATCCCATAAAAATTAGTATTTTGATATTAAAATTAAGGCTTTTCCTGTTCATTTCCATTAACTCCTCCAGTATATAGTTACAAGAAATATATATTTTTAAAACATGTATTTATCACTATAATGATACTTGAAAAACAAATTTTAATCATATCCACAGCAGTCTGCATCATGCCTTATCCAATATAAATTTCTTCAAGGCATAAGCGGCCCCGTCCTCTCTATTGCTTTTGGTTATATAATCCGCAGCTGATTTTAATCCAGTGGAACCATTGCCCATCGCTATTCCAAATCCAGCATATTTTATCATAGAAATATCATTGTCCCAGTCTCCTATGGACAGTATTTCATTTTGCTTTATCCCATAATATTCTGCAACCTTCTCAAGCATGCTTCCCTTGTCCACTTTTTTACTGAATATTTCCAGATAATTTGGAAGTGAAAAATTGGCATTTATTTTATCCCCAAATTCATCCAGAATCTTTTTCCTTATCTTCAAAAGTTTATTTCTGTCCTGCATAAGGACTATTTTATACATGGGTTGATTTCTAAAAAAGGAAGATAATTTTCCCACCATCCGGAAATAAGCTATATAGTCATTTAAATTCATGTAATCAGTAAATTTTTCTACATAAACCTTTTTTTCATCAAACAATATACAATAGATATTATTTTCTTCGGCCATGTGTATGATTTTGCTGCATACACTGTTGTCAACGGGTTCACCTAAAATCAATTTATTTTTTCTATATAGATTTGCTCCATTTAAGCATATTGCAAAATCATCTAAATTCAACTCTTTTAAAAAATTTTTCAGCCCGTTAAATTCCCTTCCTGAAACCAGAATTACTTTTAGACCTAAATTTCGTACTTTTTTCACTGCTTCTACAGTTTTCTCACTCAAAACATGATTTTCATTCAATAAAGTTCCATCCATATCTGCAGATACTAGTTTATACATAAATTGCCTCCTATATCGATTGAAATTATTTGACAATAATCACAAATATCAATACAATGTATTTGATGATTTTTAAATTATTAGAGGTATAAAATTATGGAAGCCCACAAAAACAGAAAAAAAATTACAGCAGACTTATTTTTATTACTGGCCGCCCTATTATGGGGAGGAGGTTATGCAGCTACAAAAGATGCTCTAAACAATGTAACTCCACTTTACATGATGGCCATACGATTTCTCTGCGCCGGAGTTTTAATTTCAATTATCTTCTTTAAGATAATGATAAAAATACATCTGGAAGACATAATTCGAGGTTCCATAATAGGCATATTTTTATTTTTAGCCTATACAGCCCAAACTATAGGACTCAATTACACAACTGCAAGCAAGCAGTCTTTTTTAACCTCGGTGTATGTGATCATATTACCTTTCCTATATTGGGCCATATTTAAAAACAAACCGACACATAGGGCAGTGATATCAGCCGTAATCGCCCTCACAGGCATAGCAATATTGAGCTTCAAGCCCGGCATGCAGCTTAATATAAATGTGGGAGACTGGCTGACACTTTTATCTGCTGTTTTATTTGCATCGCACATAATTTCAATAGCCTGTTTTGCAAGGAAATCCAATCCAATAATATTGTCTGTAGTGCAGATGCTGTTTGCAGGAATATTTTCTCTCCTATTTGCAATTATTTTTGAACCACCTTTTTCAGGAATACATCATGATGCCATATTCCCTATTTTCTATTTAGTGGTTTTCAGTACCATGATAGGATTTTTAATTCAGAATATAGCTCAAAAATATGCCAATCCCAATCACGTAGGAATATTGCTCTCACTGGAATCCGTATTTGGTGCAATTATATCTCTGATATTTTTAAACGAAATATTCACACTGAATATGGCAATAGGCTGCGGCATAATATTTCTATCCGTACTCATTTCAGAGACAAAATTGAAATTCACATTTAAAAAGAGTCTTTAAAATATGAAAGTACTTATGGTTTGGCTTTGCCGTTTTCTTCCTTGCCCTTATTTTTCTTTATACCTATTTTTTTGACTATTTCTGGAACCAGTTCTATTATCTTATCCAAATTATCCTTGTTTTTAATAGGAAGAACTTTAACTGTATCATCTTTTATTACAAGTACGGCATCTGCCGTTATCTTTGCACCTGCACCCATGCCAGCTCCAGAGCCTTCCTGTTTTTTATCATCGCCGCTTCCCTGTCCGCCTCCTCCAGTAGCACACCCGAAATTGACGGTTATAAATGGAACCAACGTTACATCTTCCACTTTTATAGGTTTGCCTACAACCGTCTCTGTCTTCAAAAAGTTTTCCAACTGTGAAAATAGTGCCTCAGTATTTTCTTTAATATCCATATTATCACCCCTTATATATTAAATATCAGCCAGCTTTCACTTCACCTGTCTTTTCAAATCTACGGCTCTTTACTCTATGCACCCTGCGGGTCTCTCTTTCTGCATTTCCCATTATAAAATTTTTAAAAATTATAAAAATCAAGGATATAATTTTCAAATCCCCTTTAATTTCTACATTCATATTACATACCTTGTTACAAAAATCCGGTCTTATATTTACTGAACTCTGTGGTACTATACTTTCAATTATAGCAAAAATCCCCCCCAATATTCCAGTAATATACGGATTTCCCAAGCCATAAACTCCCTTTATTTTAACATATTTAGGTTTAACTATATATAGAATTTTCTCTATAGACTTCCTATACGTAAAAAATTTTTTTATATTACTCAGGGCATTATGCCTGGGCCTTTTATCATTTGACTTCTGATGCCAGTGTTCTATGAAATTTTCAGGTATTTTTTTCACAATAAAAAACACCCTTACAGATAATTCTAGTTTTCTTCCCTTTCCCCTGCCTGCAAGAGAGATAATTGCCAAAGGCAGCTCAATTTTGAAGTTATATCTAGGCGTATTTTCTTCCAATACAAATTCAAATTTATAATTCATACTGCATAATACCATCAAAGCCAGAAACATTAAAATTATCAAAATTATAATTCCAATTACCTTTAACATTCCAAATTAAAATACCTCCTCCTGCAGAGCACAAATTTTAACAAGCATTTTATAATTAAGTGAAAATTTTGTTAAATTAAATATATATTTTTTAAGTCTTTTCTGGTAAGATCTATTATGAAGTTTATATTGATATTAGGAGAGAGCAGCTATGATTTTTTTCTTATACCTTTCAGGATTTCTGGCACTGTCACTGGGAATAAAATTATTTTACAAGCAGGGCAAAAGAATATCAAATAAAAATTACAGTGAAAGAGAACTATTACAATACTGGACAAAAAATATGATTTCAAATATAACCGCCATGTGCATAACGGCACTTTTTGTACTGTTCATCATCCCGCCCTTAATATGGATGTCTGCACCTAAAGAAACAAGTATTACAAATAAAGTACTTGAAACTAAAAACTTAGTCCCAATTTCATCTTCAGGTAAAAACAGCTATGTGAGAGAAGTGAAAAATAAAAACTCCAAAACCTGTATAATAAATACAGGAGACAATGAAAATCGGGACCTGCAGAGTTTTAACAGTAAATCTGTGGAAATTATACCTACTGCCAATGAAAATCCCAAATATGAAAAAATAGCAGAATACAGGATGAAAAAATTAAAAGGCAGCTGGATAATACCAAATTCCATAAATGACATTTATGCCAATATATACACGAACTATGGTCAGAAAAATTTTATAAAAGACAAAGTCAGACTAATTGTACCACCCGGTTCAAAACAATAATTTCTACAACTGAAACACGTTACAGCTATTATATCATATAAAAATTACAGTATCCATCAATGCCAATAAAAAAATATACATAAAAAAGATATAATGCTATTATATTTAATACAGGAGGTACACTGATGTTTAATTATTATGGACTCGTTATTGGCATTTTCATGCTGGTTTTAACCGGCATCGGCCATATAATTGTAATAAAAGGTGAATATCACTTTGGAACAAAAATATGGCCTTTATTTTTATTGGTAGGCTGTATAAGCATAGCTTTTTCACTGTTCAGCAGGAACACTGTAGTATCCGGACTTCTGGGGATTTTGGGTTTTACCTCACTGTGGAGCATACTGGAACTATTCAAGCAGAGGAAAAGGGTATCTAAAGGATGGTTCCCAAAGAAAGGCAACTAAAATATAAAGCAGGGTGTTATTAAATGAAAAAATTCTCTCTTATAAAATTGATATCTATATTTATAATAACTGCGGTGGCATTTTCCTTATGCTGGATCTATATATATCAAAACAGGGAAGTGAATATCTACAAATACAGCCAAATCCAGATACCCCTGAAAGGCAAAATTGTATGGAATAATTCCAATTTAAAAAATATATCCGTAAAATACAAAAACAACGATAACATAGACGTATATATATTTCCCGGTGCCAATGGAAGAACTCTACTCATAAACCCTCCCATGGACGGATTCCTGGACAACAGTAAAATCAACGTAACATTGTCCGCAAATCTACATTTTAAAAATTATAAGTTGAAAAAGGATAAAAAGCTGTGCTTTAAAGTAAATTCCGACAATTCCTCTAAGCTGTCAAAAATCATGAGGGCACCAAAATACGGAGATATAGTAGGGACAACTGATAATTTCCTGGGATACAAATACAACCATTATGGAATATATATCGGCAATAACAGGGTCATTCACTACTGCAGCAATACGGGCAGTGCAAAAGATGCCCGGATAAGGGAAACGGATATGACTCCTTATTTTAGACCTGAAAATTACTTTATTTTAAATGTAAAGAGCAATGTGGAATTCAATCCTGGGGAAACTGTAAGGAGGGCAAAAACAAGACTTGGAGAAAGAAGTTACAACCTCCTGCAAAATAACTGCGAACACTTTGCACTGTGGGCCAAAACTGGAAACTCCAGATCCTATCAGCTGGACAATTTATCGCAGGAAGAGCTGGCCCAGATAAAAATATTCACAGCAATGGGTATAAACCTGCAATAAAAAACCGCCTTTTATAAAATTTCAAAGGCGGCTTTTTCAATGTTATTGAGCTTTATACATACCTTTACTTTCCATATACTTATAGATGGACTCACCATGCTGCTGTTCTTCTTTTTGAATATGGTTCAATACATCCCTGGCGTTCGTATCCCTGAACTCAAATATTGAAGTATCATATGTACCTGAAACATATTTCTCCGTCATGAGCATATCCTTACACATATCTTCGTCATTAACTTGAGACATACCTGCATGTGATGAAGAAGCACCCGAATTCACATTCAAACTTGGTTTGGGCTGCTGGCTGCTGTTCAGATCAGGTACTTGCCCATTTAAAAGTGAATTCACACTGTTCAGATGTTCCTGCTCGGTAGAACCATTGTTTAGAAATAATTGTTTCAATTGAGGGTCCTTCGCCTGACTGGCATAATTTGTATACTTGCTTATGCACATTCCCTCATGGCTTTTCTGATCCTCCAGAAGTAATCTTTCCTTATTTGTTAAACTTATCGACATAAAAACACCTCCAGACCTATTTTGCATCACAAAGGATATTTTTATACCTTATAAAAAATATTTAGAACAGCACTCACACATCTAACCGACGTTAACACAATTGCCCATAATGAATATATTATCATTGTAAAGAGAATATAAGAGGTGAAAATAGTGCATTCGAATTTTGTTCCCTATATGAATCCTGGAGAATATATGATCCCTTCCATGTTTTCGGCCGGACCAGGTAAAAGATTGGCACAGGCCTACGTACCGATGCAGCCCTATATAGGTTTGCTCCCTTTGAATACGGCATTGAAAAAAGGCACCGTATTTCCTAATTTGGTTATACCTTATCCAAGCAATTAATATAAAATAGGAGGAAATAAATATATGAAAGATCGTAAAAAATTACTAGATAAAATACGGCAAGTGGAATTTGCTGCAGTGGATTTGAATATTTATCTAGATAATTTCCCCGATAATAAAAAGGCCCTTGCCGACTACAATACCCTGTCAAAGCAGCTCATGTATCTAAAAAGAGAATATGAAGCAAATTTTGGAATGCTTGCCAACTTTGGGCTCAGTCAAAGCGAATACCCATGGTCCTGGACAAATGAACCCTGGCCATGGGAAACTGGAAATTAGGAGGTTCCATATATGTGGATTTATGAGAAAAAATTAGAATATCCTGTTAAAATAAAAAGCAAAGATATACGAATGGCTAAATATTTGGTTGCCCAATACGGCGGCCCTGACGGAGAATTAAGTGCCGCCCTGAGATATTTAAACCAGCGTTATACTATGCCCACAGGCAAAACTAAAGGTTTACTTAATGATATCGGTACGGAAGAACTGGCACACGTGGAGATAATAGGTGCTATGATATACCAGCTTACGAAAAATGCCACTGTATGTGAATTGGAAGAAGCAGGCCTGGGCAGCCATTTTGTCCAACATGGGCGTGCACTTTACTGGCAGGATGCCAGCGGTTTTCCCTGGACTGCCGCTTATATAACTGCCACTGCAGATCCAGTGACGGATCTCCACGAAGACATGGCAGCGGAACAAAAGGCCAGAACAACTTATGAACACTTAATAACTTTAACAGATGATCCCGATATAATAGATGTCCTCAAATTTCTATGGGCAAGAGAAATAGTTCATTTTCAACGTTTTGGAGAAGCTCTTGTCCATGTCCAGGATAAAGCTGACTCAAAAAAATGTTTTTAATTTTTTGAAGACTGCAGAAAAATTTTGTATAACTGGAAATCTCGGTTTCCAGTTATATTTTCATATACTATTTAAATAAAAACAATTCTTCTATTGAAGTATCGAGAGCCTTTGAAATATCATATGCAAGCTTTAAGGATGGATTGTAATAACCTTTTTCCAGTCTTTGTATGGTTTCCCTTCTAACATTGACCATCTGTGCCAACTCCTCCTGAGTAATATTATTCAATTTTCTATGCTGCTTAATCGTCGTTATTAATTTCATTTCAATTCCCCTCGAAATAAAAAAATGACAATACAAAAATTGCTATAATTGAAAAGTACAAAATCAATAAAGCTGCTATAAAATTAAATACAGCATTCAAAGACAATGCCGATATTATTATGATAATTCCAATAATACAGCTTATAAAACTTATCATAGAAGCTTTTAACACATTTAGTCTAAATAATTCATCCTTGATTTTAGGGAATAATTTAAAAACAGCAGCAGCTATCATCAAAAGAGAGATCAAACCTACAACCAATACTGCCGCAGGGTTAATTTCCCCTGATTCAAGTCCACGGCCGTAAGTATTATACCAGTTCACAGTTGCAAAGAACATAGGAATAATGGTACAAACAATAAAAAATAACGCAGTAAACATTTTATTTTTTTCATTCACTATAAATCACATCCTCGTAATTCAAAATATCAGTTCAACATATGAGACAAATATATCACATTTATACTTATAAATCAATATCTATTTTTCTGCCACCCACTTTCTGAGATAAGGCAAAATAAAAAAGTGCAACAAGCTTATAACATTTTTAATGTTTAAACTCATTACACTTTAGATGTATTACATCTTTGATTTTTCAATATCTGCAAATTATTTTGGTGCGAAAGACGGGACTTGAACCCGTACGATTGAATCACACGCCCCTTAAACGTGCGCGTCTGCCAATTCCGCCACTTTCGCATGCAATAACTATTATAATTATTTTTTACACAATTGTCAATAAAAAATGTAGAAATTTATTGAGAATTATGATTTAATTGTGATAATGTCTTAGTATACCGCATTTGATTAT
>NZ_JBGFFE010000011.1:0-95251 GCF_041224415.1 Clostridium lapidicellarium
AACGGAAGATTTGAACAAGCGTGCCTTGGAAGCAGGGTATAAACTGGTTGAAAATTTCAGCTCTTTAAACAAAAGTTGTAAGTTAGTAGGATAGTTTTTAATGGAAAATCATGATTTTTAATACTGCAATTTTAATCAATAAGCACAATACGACTATTGGAAGCAATTTACAATAGCCCTATTGTGCTAACAATTTATAAAGACAGTTCTAAGATTTATGTAAATCAAACCTAGGTACGTTATTTTTCTTATTTTTAATAATTCTTTGCTTCTTCCCTTGTCATCCAAAAATGGATGCCCGTAGTGGAATCTTTCCATCGGTCTTCATCAAAATTCTTTACTTCTACCCATTCACCTACACGATAAACAAAATTTTCATCTACCAAAGACCAAGCTTCTTTGTAAATTTCTTTATAGTCCAAACTTTTGATTGTAAGGACTTTTGCTTTGCTGCAGCGGCAAGAAGGCAATGTAGCCGAAGTTCGCTTTGCATCTGCCGGTATTAGAAGCTGTACCAAACAATCATTAAAACATTTTTTATATCCCAAAAAGGCACCTTTTTCCGGACAGTGTAGACGAAACCACTTTGTATTCTTGTTGGAAACGATATTATTCAATTTAGCATATTCTAATACCGCACCGTATAAATTTGCATCTTCGATATTACAGCTTGTCATATCTGCATACCGAAGTGCTGCACATTTTAAATTTGCATGCCGAAAGTTTGTTTTACGTACAGTGCATTCATCAAATAAAGCATTGAAAACACTGCTGTATTCTAGATTTGCTTCGTCAAACCTGATTCTATGAAATGCACTGAAAGAAAAATCAATATTAGATAAATCCCATTTTGTGAGATCCATGTCAAAAAGCTCTATTTCTTTTAAAACGAGTCTTTCTTTGGGTTTTCTAGCTTTCAATATGCTTTTAAATTCTTCTTGTGATAATCTGTGCATGAGATTTTCCCCCTTTATTTTTTGCAGGCATACATCTGGATAAAGTCTATACCTGCCCTATTGCAGCCATGCTGAAGACAGGATACCTAAAATTCTATTTAAAATTATCATATCATATTCTATTAAGTGTATAAATCAATATTTTGAATGTATACAAAATTTAAGAGTGAAAAGAGCAAAAGAACTTCTTTTAAATACAGACTTAACGATTTTATAAATTTCTCAAATTGCAGGTTATGAGTATAATTCGTCATTTACTAAAGTGTTTAAAAACTTAGAAAAAAATATCACCTGTGGAGTTTGGAAAAGAAATCAAAAAAATAGACTAACAACATACTGTATTTCAGCAAAAATCTATTTGATTTAGAAGATATAAAGATATTATAATTTAAATGAAATAGCGAATATATTTATGTAAAAATATTTTTATTGAACAAAATAAAAAGGAGCTTGATTATATTATGATAGATATATCGATTTGCAAAGAATTAAAAGAAGCTTGTCCTACAATAGCTCTAGGGTGCATACAGGCACATGTAATTGTTGAAAATAGCAGCGATGCCTTGTTGAAGGAAATTAGCAGCTATTGTAAAGTATTAAATGAAGAAATACATATTGAAGAATTATCACATTTACCTCAAATTGAAGCCGGAAGAGATTTATATAAAAAACTTGGGAAAGCACCTAGTAAATATCGACTATCTTCTGAAGCTTTAATCAGAAGGGTATTACAGGGGAAAGGTCTTTATAAGGTAAACAATGTTGTAGATATTAATAACTTAATATCCTTGAAATCCAAATTCCCTGCGGGCTCATACAATATTAAAAATATACATTCACCCATTTCATTGTCGATAGGAAAAGAAGGTGAACACTACAAGGGTATTGGCAAAGCTCTGATAAATATTTCTAATCTCCCTGTATTAACCGATTCTATTGGCAGCTTCGGAAGTCCTACCAGTGATTCGGAAAGAGCTATGATAACAGATGATGTAAATGAAATTTTATTGTGTATTTATTCTTTTAGTGACAGAATTGATATTGAGAAATATTTGGAATATGGTAAACACCTTCTGGAAAAGTATGCTGGTGGAAAAGGCATTGAAATTAAAACAATTGAATAAAGTGAGCAGGGGGTGCTGATATTTTTTGGACAGCTAAATTGCCCATCCAGGATTTTAGTTTCGCCAGGTATTTATGGATTCAATATTCAAAAGTAGATTAGGTGTATAATAGTGAATAAGGTAATTGAATTATTTTTATAAAATATAAATGCCTGTGGCATATTTAAAGAAAGGGTGAGAACACATGACTCAAAAATTGAAACTGTGGCTGTGGCTGTCTGTTGTCATGGTGATTGCCGGTGCACTGCTGCTGTTTCCGATTGGCAGGTTAGCTTTAAATGTTGTATTTGTTATAGTTAAAATTGGTATGTTGACCGGCTTGTTCATACTTTTATTTTCAAGGAAAAAATTTGGCTTTTATATTTGGGCGCTGTTTTCTGTCGGCGCTGTGATAATGACTCTGATCAAGTGGAATATTATAGGAAGTGCTTCTTTTCTGATAATTGCAAGCATTGTCGTTGACATACTCATGCCTGTTGTTGCGTACATGTTTATGAAAAAAAGATGGAGTGAGTTTTAGAACATACGGTCTTTCGTATTTTCTTTCAAAAGAGAATATGAAAGGCTGTAAACTTAATCTTCAATGTAAAGATGCAGCTTATTGTTGACAGCACCGTATATTATGTATACAATTGATGTATGTATAAAAGATTAAAAGCTGATAGGCTTCAGAGAAAATTATTGGATCTTATAAATTGTTTTAATGAAAATGACAGCAGAGCAAGAAATTTTGGCACAGATACCATGCTGCATATTTCAGAAATTCATCTTATTGAATTTATAGGGAATAATGAGAAACTTTCCATATCTGAAATAGCACGGAAAAAGAATATTACGAAAGGTGCAGTGTCCCAGACGGTAATTAGGTTGGAGAAAAAGAAACTGGTTGTAAAGGAGGTGAATCCAGAAAATAGATCCCAGCTTATTGTATCGCTGACCGGAAAAGGATGGACAGCATACAGGGAACACAAGAGGTATCATGAAAATATTACCAAAATGATTTTATCATGTATGCAGGGTAAATCAGAAGCGGAGATCTGTGCTATTTACAGTTTTTTAGATGAATTACAACACTTGATGGAATAATAATTTTTTATAGCCAATGCGTATAGTATATATACGCTTAAATATGTTTTGAAGGGAGATTTTCTATATTGAATGATGAAATTAACGGAGAAAAAAAACCTGTACTGACAAAATCTTTGATAATTCTTATGACAATTGCCTGCGGAGTTTGTGTAGCCAATCTGTATTATGTACAGCCTCTGGAGTCTCAAATTGCCAGAGCTTTCCACGTATCACAGAATTCAGCGGGTATAGCTACGATGCTTACACAAATTGGATATGCCTGTGGAATTTTGTTTATAGTTCCACTGGGAGATATGTGTGAAAGACGTTCGCTTATAATGCGAATGCTACTTGTTGTTATACTGGCATTGGTTATAATAGCTTTTTCACCCAATTATCTTATTATGGTGGGATTTATGTTCATACTTGGCATTACAACAGCTGTACCGCAGATTATTGTTCCCTATGCGGCTCACCTTTCACCTCCAGGACAGCAGGGAAAAGTTATAGGAGATGTTATGAGCGGTCTCCTTGTGGGAATTTTGCTGTCTCGTGCTTTCAGCGGAATTGTAGGAGCAGCTTTTAATTGGAGAGTTGTGTATGTCTTGGCCGCAATTATGGTAGGAATACTGTTTATATTTATTGCAAGACTCTTTCCTTCTGACAGACAGATATCTGAGGGCACCTATACGAAGCTTTTGAAATCAATACCAAAACTGGTAAAGACTCAGGTTTCCCTCCGTGAATCGGCGGTGAATGGTTTCTTTATGTTTGGTTCCTTTACTATATTCTGGACATCACTTATTTTTCTGCTTGAAACGCCAGTTTACAATATGGGTACGAGAGAAGCCGGTTTGCTTGGCCTTGTAGGAGTGGTAGGTGCATTGGCAGCACCTTTGATCGGGAAAGTTGCAGATGAGAGAGGTCCCAGATTTTCAGTTGGTATAGGAGTGTTGCTTTCTACTTTGGCATATGTGTGTTTTTCAATTTTCGGATATGATATCTGGGGTCTTATTGCAGGAGCGATAATTCTGGATCTTGGGAATCAATGCGGACAAGTTTCAAATCAGGCGCGGGTTCAACTTTTGGGGGACAAAATGCGCAGCCGCAATAATACTGTATTTATGTTTTCATATTTTATGGGTGGTGCAGTAGGTTCCTTCTTGGGGACTCTTTGCTGGCAGAATTTTAAATGGCAGGGTGTATGTGCAATAGGGATTGCATTTCAAGCAGCTGCAATCATTGCCCATTTTATAATCTACAGACCTAGGAAAGCATTGAATGTTTAGATTTTTTTAGATTGAATGGACTGATCTATTGATATTTTAATAGATCAGCCCATTGTTTTTTAATCGGTAAATTTTGACGCTATAATAGAAATTAATGGTATAATATAGCTAAAAATAAAATTACAAAAATATACAAAACTTATTTTCTAAATGAACAAACTCTAATATTTAAATTTTATGCTAAAGGCCAATAAAAATAATTTGGGGTGATAAAATGGGCGATAGCTTGAAAAATATAAAGTTGATATTAGAATGTTTATTGGAAAACTTGGATGAAGGAATTCAAATAGTAAATTCTAAAGGAAAGACCATATATTATAATAAATCCATGGGTAGAATAGAGGGGATTCAGCCTGAGACTGTCTTGCACAAGAGAGTTAATGAATATTTGAAAGATGTTAAAGAGGATTCTTCAACACTTGTGCAGGTTCTTAAAAATGGCGAGAAGATCACAAATTTAGTTCAGAGTTATATAAGTGAACATAAAAAGAAAGTTATTACTATAAATACTACTGTGCCTGTGAAATATGACGATTTTATAATAGCTGCAATTGAAATATCCAGAGATTTCACACAGTTGAAGAAACTGACAGAATATATATGCAGACTGCAGGATATGGATAGAAAGACTAAAAAGCACTATAGTTTTAATGATATATATTATAAGAGCAGTGTCATGAAAAATGTGGTGGAAAAAGCTGAAAGAGCAAGTAGATCGAGTTCTTCCGTACTAATTTATGCCGAAACCGGATGTGGAAAAGAAGTTGTTGCCCAGAGCATTCATTATGATGGATTGAGGAGAAATGGGCCATTTATACCTGTGAATTGTGCAGCTATCCCGGATTTATTGTTGGAAGGAATACTTTTTGGAACAGAAAGGGGGAGTTTCACCGGAGCGGAAACTAAGAAAGGCTTATTTGAACAGGCCAATCATGGAACCATTTTGCTTGATGAGGTTAATTCTATGAAGCCTTATCTTCAATCTAAACTTCTGAGAGTAATTCAGGAAGGGTATGTGAGACCTGTGGGAAGTAGTAAAACCGTAAACATAGATGTTAGAATAATAGCTACGATAAATGAAAATCCTGAAAAACTTATATCGGAAGGTAAACTTAGATCTGATTTTTATTATAGATTGAGTGTCATAGAAATTAATATACCTCCCCTTAGAGAAAGAAAAGAAGATATAGAATTATTTGAAAAACATTTTATTGAACATTATAACAACATTTTAGGAAAAAATATACAGGGTATAGATGATAATGTAATGCAGAGCTTTTTGGAATATGATTGGCCTGGCAATGTAAGGCAGCTTAAAAATGTAATTGAATCAGCTATAAATATGGCGGATAATAATACAATTTTAAATTATAGTCATTTTGACACAAAAATTTTTTGCGGACCCTCTAATATATGCAATGATTTAAATTCCTTTGGAAATGAAAAAATTGATCTGCCTTTGTATGTAGATAATATAGAGAGAAAAATTATAAAAAGTATATTGGCAAAGAATAATTTTAATATTAGCAAAACTTCAAAACAATTAAATTTATCAAGACAGGACCTGCAGTACAAGATAAAAAAATATAAAATAGGTTAATTTGATATATGGCATTTAGTTTGTACATTTTGTAATTTCTTTAAAATATTAAAGTACAAGGCATCCGCTTTATATAGGTTTTTTAAGCCTTTAGCATTGTGTGGATGTTGTTTGGGGAAAATTATATAGGGATTAGATATTGAGAGTTTTGATCATTTTATTAAAAATGCAAAAATATTTGCAATATAGTAAAAAAATTTGCATTTTCTAGAAATAAGAATAACAGTGATATTATCAATTAATTGTCTGGATACAGGCAATTTTTTTTGCACAAAAATTTACTAAGTACATTGTAAATTGAAGGATCTGGAATTGGCAGGATAAATGCTGGATATTAATTGAGAAGTATTAAAAATGAGCTGCGGGAGGTGAAAATCTATGATAGAAAAAGGAACTTGGGTTGAAATAGAAAAAATTGTTTTGCTTCCAAAAGACAGGGCCAAAAATATACCTAAAGAAACAAAAAAGACAGCTTTAAAGTGCTGGATAAAAGGCAATTGTCTAACTGACTGTGAATTAGACGATGATGTAAAGGTCGTGACAAAAACGGGGAGAATAGTTGATGGAAGAGTTGTAGATGTGGAACCTGGTTATTATCACTCTTTTGGTAAATATATTAGAGAAATAGGCGATATTGGGAAACAGGCAAAGAAGATTATTGGGTAAATATCAGCAGAAGAGGTGAATGTGTAATGAATAAATATGAAGATATCATGTCCAGAAAAAATGACATAATGCTTAAATCTGTCGGTATTGATTTTGACAGATATGAAAGGGGAAAAATTTCTTTTGATTATGAAAAACTTATGAAAGATGTAGGCTATTCTATTGATGAAATTATAAAAATACAAAGAGAAGTTGGAGTTGGGAATACTCCTTTATTGGAATTGAGAAATATAACAAAACTTGCTAGAAAAGTTTCCAAAACTGGGAAAGCAGCTGGGATATTTGTGAAAGATGAAAGCTGTAACCCTTCTGGGAGCTTTAAGGATAGAAGAGCTTCCATATCTGTATATAACGCTGTAAAGAGAGGATATGAAGGTGTAGCTGCTGCAACTTCGGGAAATTATGGCGCAGCTGTCGCCTCACAAGCTGATATAAGGGGTATGAAATGCATAATAGTAAATGAATGTTATGATTCAAGAAAAGTTGGTCAGCCCGAAATATTAGAAAAGGTGAGAAAGTGTGAGGGATATGGGGCCGAAGTCATTAGGCTCACAGTGGGACCTGAATTATTTTATGCTTTCTTAAAAATATTAGAGGAAACAGGATATTATAATGCTTCATTGTATTCTTCCTATGGAGTGGCAGGTATCGAAACTTTGGGCTGCGAGATAGCTGCCCAGTGTAGAAACAGATTTGGAAAAGAACCAAAAGCTGTGATCATAAGCCATGCAGGAGGCGGAAATGTTACTGGAACTGCAAGAGGTCTTATAAAAGCAGGTGCAGATAATACAGAAGTAATAGGGGCTTCCGTTGATTTAAGCGGCCTTCACATGGCCTCCGACATAGATTTCAATAAAAAATCTTTTACTACAAGTCATACGGGGTTTGGCATACCTTTTGCCACTTATCCGGATAGATCCGACGTACCTAGAAGTGCTGCAAGGCCTCTTAGATATTTGGATAGATATGTAACTATAAGTCAAGGAGAGGTATTTTGGATGACTGAAATACTGGCTCAGCTGGAAGGAATGGAAAGAGGTCCTGCAGGAAATACTTCTCTGGCAGCTGCCTTTGCCATTGCACAAGAATATGACAATGATGATGTAATAGTGGTCCAGGAAACCGAGTATACGGGTGCGGGAAAACATATATTATCTCAGCTTAATTTCGCAGAGGAAAATGGAATTAAAATCATCTTGGGGAATCCGAAGGATCAAATACCTGGGAAAAATATAATAATTCCATCCCATCCTGGTCTAGTGTCTGTGAAAGATGAAGATATGGAAAAATTAAAGGGGTCTTATATAAAAAATTCTCTTAAGAAATTAAAGGGAAATACTGTGGATAAAATTGATGTAAAGTTTTTAGCTGAAGAAACCAGGAAAAGCAGTGAACAAATAGCTGATATATTAAAGAAAAATAATATTTTTATAAATTAGAGGTGGATTTTAATTATGAAGAGGGTCGATGATTTCCAGGAAAGAAGAAAGCATTTGGAAAATTTAAGTGATAAACAGCTGTATGACAGATTTTGGGGCCTGGTTGAACAAATTGTTCAACCTCTAGCGGACCTGGCCTATACACATACTTCTCCAGCTATTGAACGTTCTGTGCTTTTGAGAATGGGATTTTCAAGCTTAGAGGCCAAGCCTATAGTAGAATACGGTACGAAATGGAATTTACTGGGAAAAGGTATGGGAAATGTGGTCTTGACTTATGCCAAATTGAAAAATGTGGATTACTTGAAAGCCGGGGAACAATTATCCAAGGGTATTGGATGGAATTTGGTTATTGAGAACATGAAAGCTGGTGAAAAAAATGACTAAAAAGCTGAAAGAAAATGAAAAATTGAATATAAAAGAAATCCTTAAAGATCTGGACAAATATGAGCCTAAATGGAGAGGATGGCATTGGAGGGAACCCTATCCCGAGGGAAAAGTCGGAGAATTTACTTATCGTGAAATTTCAAAACCTCTAAAAAAAAGTCAGCCATTGCCTGCTGCAAGAAGTTTTGAAAATATAGATCCTCAGCCTAAAGCTATTATAACGACTGAAATTGCTTCAGGAAGGTTTGAGGACGATTTAAGAAGAATGAGAATGGCTGCTTGGCATGGGGCGGATCATCTTATGGTAATAAGGACTGCAGGACAAAGTCACATTGACGGATTGATAGAAGGAACTCCGGAAGGTGTAGGAGGAGTTCCAATTACTAGAAAGGAAGTTAGAGCCACCAGAAAAGCTATAGATATGATAGAAGAAGAAGTTGGAAGGAAAATTAATTTTCATTCCTATGTATCTGGTGTTGCAGGGCCGGACATAGCTGTGATGTTTGCAGAAGAAGGGGTCAATGGTGCACACCAGGATCCTCAGTATAATATACTTTACAGGAATATAAACATGTTTAGATCCTTTGTAGATGCAGCTGTTGCAAAGGGGATAATGTCATGGGCCGGTATGCTCCAGATAGATGGCGCTCATAATGCCAATGCAACGGCAATGAAAGGATATAATGTAATGCCGGAACTTATGGTTCAGCATGCAATAAATGCCAAGTTCTCGGAAATGGTCGGAATGAAGCCTGAAAATATAGCACTTTCTACTGTGCCGCCTACTTCTGCACCAGCTCCCTGTATGCGCTACGATCTTCCCTATGCGGTAGCCCTGAGGGATCTGTTTGACAAATATAAGATGAGAGCCCAGATGAATACCAGGTATATAGAATCCTGTGAAAGGGAAGCTATTGTGTCGCATACCTTAAATTTACTGATATCTGCACTGACATCAGTGGATATCCAAAGCACTATAACTCCGGATGAGGGAAGGAATGTTCCATGGCACTATAATAATATACATGCTGTGAATACTGCAAAACAGGCTCTTATAGCTATGGATGGATTGAAGGATATGGTGGAAATAAAAAAGACAGGGCCTCTCCCTGAAAAAGTGAGGGAGTTAAAGGAAAGGGCGGTATTGTTTTTAGAGGAAATAATAGAGATAGGAGGATACTTTAAAGCTGTGGACTCGGGTTTTTTTGTGGATTCAGGCTTGTATCCTGAAAGAAATGGAGATGGAATTGCAAGGAAAATGGATGGAGGTGATGCCGTAGATACAATAGTTAAAAGAGAGAAAAATTATTTTGCTCCCGTATGTGCTCATTTCGGGTACAACAATGTACCTGATAATTATGATAAACCCTGTGATACCATAAATAAATGTACACTGTGTGATCACTCAAAAATCAAATATATAGATGAATTGGATGAAAATGATAATGTGTTAAAAAGGATGGAAACTGTTGAAGATGATGGAACTGTAGTCCCTGAAGTACAGTGGTCCAAAGACGGATATGTTAAAGTGACATTGTTTTTGCCGGAAAATGAACAGATTAGTGAGGCAGCAGCTCTTGAAATAGGCAGGAGAATGAATTTGAAGGAAGTAGAAGTTATACACAAACAGGTTATGCAGAAAGCAGAGGGTACTTTGGTGGAAATAAAAGGTGTAGTTGATTTTAAGCCAGTTCAGCGTGACAAGCTAGTACTTCCAAAGAGAAGGAAAGTTCTTTCTGACAAAATTATGAGAGATTATGTAAAAGAACATCCTGTGAAAGTTGTAGCTGCTACGGTAGGAGAAGACGAGCATTCTGTTGGACTCAGAGAAATAATAGATATCAAACATGGAGGTGTTGAAAAATTCGGCATAGAAACAATTTATCTTGGTACATCATGTCCTGTTGAAAAATTGGTTGAGGCGGCAATAGAATCCAAGGCACAGGCCGTGTTGTGCAGTACGATAATTACCCATAATGATGTTCACATAAAAAATATGCAGAAACTTCATGACCTATGTGTAGAAAAAGGTGTGAGAGACAAGTTAATACTGGTTTCAGGAGGAACCCAGATAACTGACGATATAGCCAAGGAACATGGAATGGATGCTGGATTTGGAAGGGGATCCAATGGTACTGACGTAGCTTCTTTTGTGATAAAAAAGCTTATGGGGCTCAATGCGGATCTGGAAGAGTGATGCCGGATTTAACTAAGTTATTAAGCAGGAGGTGACTCTTTATGAAGGTAGATTATTTAATTGCTGAAATAGGAAGTACCACAACTGTGGTTACGGGATTTAATGTAAAAAGTCAAGGTAAGGAGATATCTATTGACAAGCTTTTTCAGGGAAAAAGCTGTACTACAGTTTTGGACGGAGATGTAAATATTGGCCTTAAAAATGCAATTAAAGATATAGAAATGCAGGTGAAGGAGCCTATATATTGGGATAGAATGCTTGCAACAAGTAGCGCGGCAGGCGGGCTGAAAATAACGGTGCACGGTCTCATGAATCACATGACCGTGAAAGCGGCAAAAGAAGCTGCACTTGGTGCAGGCGGAATAGTTAAGATGATTACCTCTGGAAAGATGAGGGGCATTGATGTAAAGAGAATACATGATATAAATCCCAATATGATAATGATTGCAGGCGGAGTGGATTACGGAGAAAGGGAAACTGCCCTTTATAATGCACAGCTTATAAGCGGTGAAAGATTTGACAGGCCTGTAGTTTACTGCGGCAATGTTGAAAATAGGCAGGAAATAAGTGAGATATTCAAAGGACAGGAATTATATATTATTGACAATGTTTATCCGAGGGTAGATGAATTAAATGTGGAGCCTGCCAGAAAGATAATACAGAAGGTATTTGAAAAGAATATCGTAAAAGCTCCGGGAATGAACAGGATAAAGGACATGGTAGATGGAAGCATAATGCCTACCCCGGGAGCGGTAATGGAGAGTTCCATTATTCTCTATGATATGATAGGGGATCTAGTAACATTGGATGTCGGGGGAGCTACTACGGATGTCCATTCAGTTACAGAAGGCAGTTCGGTTGTTTTGGATATGCTTGTGAATCCGGAACCGAAGGCCAAAAGAACTGTAGAAGGAGATCTCGGAGTATATATAAACAGTAAAAATATAGTGGATCTTTTAAATGTGAAGGATATTGGAGAGATGGATAAAAGATATATATTGGCTCATATCAGGCCAATTCCCTTGGAAAAAGAGGATATAAGGATAAGCAGCATATTGACTAAAAAAGCTGTTGAAGTTGCAATGAACAGACATGTGGGAACTATTAAGAGAAAATATGGGGGCGAAAGCGGCTTTATAGCCTATGGTAAAGATCTTTCACAAGTCAAATATATAATTGGCACTGGAGGAGCTCTTACCAGGCTGCCTGAGGGGAAAGAAATTCTTTTAGGCATCAGAAATCTTAATAGCGATGATATGACTATGATGCCCGGTAAAATGGCAGAAGTATTGATAGATAAGGATTATATAATGGCATGTGCTGGGGTGTTAAGCAGGGACGACAAAGAAGCGGCTAAGGCTCTTTTAAAACAGAGCCTCCTGCAATAGTGATAATGGAAAGGGAGATAATTTTTATGGTTAGGAGATATCCTTGTGTGGAAGTGGATCTAAAAAAAGTGACTCATAATGCCAGGAAGATTATGACATTGTGTAATAAAAATGATATAGATGTTGTTGGGGTGACTAAAGTGTTTTGTGCGGAACTGCCCGTAGTTCAGGCTGTTTTAAATTCAGGAATTAATATGATAGGTGATTCTAGAATACTGAATTTGAAGAAGATGGAAGGTTTGAATTGTAAAAAGATGCTTCTCAGGATACCTATGAAAGATCAGGCCTATGAAGTAGTAAAGTACAGTGATATAAGTTTAAATTCGGAATTGAATGTAATTGGGGAACTATCGAGGGTGGCTAAGATGTTGAATACGGTTCACAATATTATTTTAATGGTGGATGTAGGGGATCTGAGAGAAGGAGTATTGATAAAAGATGTAATTGACATTGTAAAGGAAATAATAAAATTTGAAAATATAAGATTGGTCGGGCTTGGTACAAATGTTACCTGTTATGGAGGGGTTATTCCCGATGAAAACAATCTTGGAAAGCTTGTAAAACTTAGAGATAAAGTTATGGAAATCTTTGATATTGACCTTCCGATAATTTCAGGGGGGAATTCCAGCAGTCTATATATGGCTGCAGGCGGTACTGTGCCAAAAGGCATCAATCAATTGAGAATAGGAGAAGGAATAGTATTGGGAAGGGAAACTTCTTTTGGACATAAAATATCAGGCTGCTATAGCGATGCTTTTGTACTTAAAAGCGAGATAATAGAAATAAAAGATAAGCCTACGGTTCCAGTTGGGAAAATAGGAGTGGATGCATTTGGGGAAAAGCCCAGATTCAAGGATAAGGGTATAAGGAAAAGAGCCATTGCGGCAGTAGGAAGACAGGATATAAAATTAGATGGACTCAGTCCTCTGAATAAAAATATAGATATTTTTGGGGCCAGCAGTGATCATCTGATATTGGACATTACAGAGAGTGAAAAACCTTTGAAAGTCGGAGATGTAATCGTTTTTAATATGGATTATGGCTGTATTCTTGCTGCCATGACTTCACCTTATGTAAATAAATATTATTCTGCTTGATTTATTTAAGCTATTAAAAAATATGTTTGGGGGGTAATTATCGTGAAAAATAAAATAAGAATTATAATTTGGGGATTGGGTTCTATGGGAAGCGGAATTGCAAAAATGATACTTGGCAAAAAGGGATTTACAATTGTGGGAGCTATTGATGTGGATCCAAATAAAGCAGGTAGAAGACTTTATGAAGTTTTGAATATGGATCCGAGTGAAGACAGTAATTGCATAGTTGTGAAAGATGCGGATGAAATTATAAAACCAAACTGTGCCGACGTATGTATAATTGCTGCGGCTTCTTTTACAAAAATTGTATTTCCATTTATAAAAAAAGCTGCAGAAGCCGGGATGGATGTGGTGACTACTGCTGAGGAGATGTCCTATCCAAAAGCTGTAGATCCGGAATTGTCTGAAGAAATGGATAAGATAGCAAAAGAAAATAATGTTTCCATATTGGGTACGGGTGTAAATCCCGGTTTCATAATGGATTTTATTGTCATTGCATTGACGGGAGTATGTGATAAAATAGATAAGCTTACTGTAAGCAGGATAAACGACTTGACTTGTTTTGGAAAAGCAGTTATGAAAGAGCAGGGAATAGGACTAAGTCCGGAAGAATTTACAAAAAGAGTTAAAGATAACTCAGTAGTGGGGCATGTTGGATTTTTGCAGTCCTTTGGAATGTTTGAAGAGGCATTTAATGTAAAATTTGACGAGGTAAAGCAGAAGAAAGAACCTATTGTAACCAGGGTAAAGCGTTCTACAGATACTGCTTTGGTAAAACCTGGGGAAGTAGTTGGATGCAGACAGCTTGGTTCTGCAAAATTGGGTGGAAAAGAATTTGTTAAAATGGAGCATCCGCAGCAGATAAGACCAGAACTGGAGAATGTAGAGACGGGAGATTATATAAACATAAAGGGAAGTCCAGATATTGATCTTAAAATAAAGCCTGAAATTCCCGGAGGAATTGCAACTATTGCCATATGTGTCAATATGATTCCGCTTGTAATAAATTCCACTCCGGGGTTGAAGACTATGTTGGACTTGCCGGTACCCAGGGCAATAGTTGGCGACGTTAGAGATTTGGTAAAAGGTGAAAGTTAGGGGGATTAATATTGGTTAACTTATTTAGGAAAAAAAGTATTGATGATTTCAATAATACGGTCTCTCAAACGAATCTAAAAAAAGGACTGACTTCCTTCGATATAGCGGCTATGGGAGTTGGATCTGTAATAGGTACAGGAATATTTGTTGCGACAGGACAGGGTGCCCATATGGCAGGACCTGCAGTTACATTATCCTATGTAATAGCGGCAATAACAGCTGTATTATGTGCACTTACTTATGCAGAACTGGCAACTATGTTTCCAATTTCAGGGAGCACATATTCCTATTGTTATATAGCCTTTGGTGAAATTATAGCATGGATTTTGGCCTGGAATCTAATACTTGAATATCTTGTAGTAGCAGCTACTATTGCTACAGGCTGGTCTTCTACATTAGTAGGAGCTCTGGCTACATACAATATACATCTGCCTGAAATGATCACGAAGTCTCCACTGGCAGGAGGGATAGTGGATTTGCCTGCAGTTTTGATTATTGCTTTCATAAGTTGGATTTTATATATTGGTGTGTCGGAAAGTGCAAAAGTGAATAATATAATAGTTGCCATTAAGGTATCTGTAATTGTCATATTTATAATAGTAGGAGTGAGTCATGTAAACTTTGCCAATTATCATCCCTTTGCTCCTTTCGGATTTAAAGGAGTAATGTCAGCGGCATCTATCATATTTTTTGCATTTATCGGTTTTGATGCGGTTTCCACTGCAGCAGAAGAAACAGTTGATCCTAAAAGGGATATTCCATTGGGACTGGGTATATGTATGGTCATAGTCGTTATACTGTATATAGGTGTTTCGCTGGTCCTTACAGGAATAGTACCTTATAAATTAATAGATATAAATAATGCCCTTCCGGCCTCTCTTGCATATGTTGGAATAAACTGGGGTTCAACATTAGTTGCTGTAGGAGCTATAATAGGAATGATCTCCGCTCTTATAGTAACTGTATATGGACAAGTTAGAATATTTATGAGTATGTCCAGAGACGGACTGCTTCCAAAATCTTTTTCTATAATATCAAAGGTTCATAACACGCCAGCACGCTGTACAGTTATGACAGGAGCGGCAACGGCTATTTTGGGAGGATTTTTACCGCTTTCAATACTTATCGAATTATGTAATATAGGAACTCTGTCTGCTTTTTTGGCTGTATCCGTAGGAGTTATTGTTTTGAGAAAAACTATGCCCGATGTGGAAAGAAAGTTTAAATGTCCGGGAGTTCCGGTTACTCCTATATTAACTATATTTTTCTGTCTATATCTCATGATAAGTTTACCTGCTGTTACCTGGATCAGATTTATAATATGGACGGCAATTGGCATTTCAATTTATTTTATGTACGGATTGAGACACAGTACTTTAAATCAATCTTCCAGGCGTGAAAAGGAAAAATACTGAGAAGCTAAACTTTTTCCTCCTTTAAGCATAATACCAATTTAAAATAATATACAAAAATATGAGTACTGTAAAATTACTTTAAAGTAATTTTACAGTGCCTTTTTATTTTTACTTGATATTTGAGGAGTTTGAATTAGATGATGGAGAAAGTTCCTTATTTTCAAGTTTAAGAGTAAATGACAATAAAAATCCAATTAGAACGAATCCTGACAGGGCCAATGCAGCTGTATTAAATCCGTAAGCAACAGCTGATTGTTCTGATGCCATATTGCTTAGAGCTTTTTGTTGAGAATTTGACATAATGCCTATAAACAGCGAAGAACCAATTGCTGCAGATAGCTGTTGAAGAGTGTTTAACAAGGCCACTCCATGTGGGTAATATTCTTTTGGCAGTTGATTGAGAGAACTTGTTTGAGAAGGTGACAATGTACTGCCGACTCCAACACATGCTATTATATATGTAACTGCAATTTTTATAAGAGATGTATTGGTAGTTGATCGTGATAAAATAAGCAGAGGCAATAGAATAATAATGAATCCCACCTGTATTAGAAGTCTAGCTCCCAGTTTGTCATAAATTTTTCCACCTATGAGAGTTACGAGTCCATTAATGAGTGTTGCTGGAAGGAGTACTATTGCTGCTACTAAAGTTGTTGTTTTAAGTGCTCCCTGAAGGAATATGGGAAGCATTACATTCATTGTAAATATTGCCATCATAGATATCATGACAAGTATTACTCCAATTGAAAACAAGGGGAATTTAAAAGTTCTTATTTCCAGCATGGGCTCTTTTAGGTGCAGCTGTCGTTTGCCAAATACAAACAGTGATATTATGCCTACGGCAGTTATTACAGTGACTATTTTTACATTTCCACTTCCACTGAGATTGCTTAAACCATATATAATTCCTCCGACTCCAACAGTGGATAGTATTATCGATAGTATATCGATTTTGGGTTTCTTGAGAATTGATATGTTGACTAGATAGATATGTCCGAATATCATAGCTAATATTATAAGCGGAATTAGCATTATAAAGAGTACGTGCCAATTAAAAAATTGCAGTACAAATCCTGAAATTGTAGGACCAAGTGCTGGTCCGAGCTGAATTGCACAGGCCCCTATGGCCATTTCTGAACCGAGTTTTTTCGGTGGCGCTATGAGTAGTATTGTATTCATCATGATGGGGATCATCATACCAGTTCCGGAAGCCTGCAGCATCCTGGAAATGAGTAATACTGAGAAAGTCCTAGAACAGGCCGCGCATATTGTCCCACTTAGAAGTATTATTATGGCCCCAAGATACAGTTTTTTCAATTCAAATGACTGAATTAAGAATGCTGTGACTGGTACCATAACTGCCACTATTATCATGTATGCGGTTATTATCCATTGTATTGTACCTGCTGTGACATGCATTTCTTTCATAAGAATATTTAATGCAACATTCAATATTGTTTCATTGAATACTGCCAGAAATGAACTAAATGCCAGTACTGCCAAAATTGAATTCGTGTTGATTTTTGTTTTTCCCATTAAAATATTTCATCTCCCTTTTAGTTATTACAAAAAAAACAAGTAGTTTTGACAACCGGATTTACGTTATCAAAACTACTCGCTGTATAAATATTATATAATATTTATAAGAAATTTTGCAAACACTTTTTTGATTGCTTTCGTAGAACTATAAAATTGACATACTTTAAAAGTCCCTTTTCTGCATTTCCAGCAGATAGGCAGGGGCTATTCTTATAATTTTGTCTTTGACCTTCAATACAATGGTTTCGTAAGATTGATTTATACACTTTGGATTTGTTGCCTTGCTCAGATACCCTAGGATTTCTGCACTGTATGCTTTGTCCTTATTTTTATAATATATGTCTTTTAAACTGCTGGCTGAAGGGCTCAGCAATTTCCATCCCTTTAATTTCTCCATTTTTTCATTTAAATTGTTAAAGACGATGATTGACTCCAAATCAGAAATTTTTTTGGAAATATCTGTACTTTCCTCCCTGATCCTGTATTTTATCAGATCCAGGAACTCATCTTCATGGATTATTTTAATATTGTATCCCTGATCTTTTAGTTCAGCTGCCTTTTGTTCCTTGGAACTCACTCCGGAACCTCCAACTAAATATTTATCCTGAATTCCTGCAATTAGGTAGTCTGTTTTCTTTGACACGCTGCTTTTAAGTATACCCCCCAGATTAACTACCTTCTGCATGGCATCTTTTCTGCTTAAGTTTTCCAGATTACCCGTGAAGACCACGGCCTTTTTGTAAAATGGATTGGAAGTGTCAATACTGCCGGAGTCAGGTTTGATTTCAGATATTTTAACTGCATTGAACTTGTCCTTAAAATTAGAACTGCTTTTTTTGAAAAGTTCTATCTTGGGATGCAAATCCCTGAAATCTTTTATCGGAACGCTTGTATATGTATTGCAGAAGGATTCAAGGCTTTTTCGTTGGGAACGTTTCACGCATTCGATAACAAGGTTGGCGCAGGTTAGGGCGTCATCCAGGGAATTATGATGGTGGCCCAGGTCTATACCGAAATATTTGGCACGTTCTTCCAGAGATCTGCCTATCCTTTTGCCTCTGCACAGTCTTGTGGATATTGGTATGCTGCACACATATTTGAAATTTGGCATAGGTATCTTATACCATGATAGACAGTTTTTAAGTACAGACATATCGAAGGCAGCATTGTGGGCGACCAGTAAATTGTCTCCGTTGAAATAATTGCTTATTTTTTCCCATATGATGGGGAAAAGCGGCGAATTTTTAACATCTTCCGGGGTTATTCCGTTGATGGATATGTTTTTTTTACTGAAATTAAGAGTCGGCGGATGAATTAGGAAGTATTCACTTTTACATATTTCATTGTTTTCTACGGCGGCAATACCTATAGAACATGCACTGGTATATTTGTTGTTGGATGTTTCAAAATCTATAGCTACAAAATCAAATGACATAATAATCCCTCTTCTATTGTCTTTTTAAATATCAAATCTACTACATGATTATTATATATAATTTATAGATGTTTATCAATTTTAATATACATTTTTTCATCAATTGTAATAAGTAGAATATATTTTAAAATATTTGAAAATAATATTAAAGTCATTATTTCCAGAATAATAGCTAGAGAGGAGAATATAAAATTGGGGAAAAATATGTTTATCAGAATAATATGTATATTTATAATGATAATAATAATGGGCATTTCAGGAGAGGTTAATAAAACTTCAGGAATTTCTCCCAGTGGGTGAGACAATTAAAAATCAGGGGGAAGAAATATTGAAAAACAGCCGCCGGCTGCAAAACAGTGGAAGATATAAAAGGGCCATAGACGGATACAATATAATTTTATCGAATTCAAAATTCCCAGATTGTTCTATAAATGAAGCCAAGGTATGCAAGCTTCTGGCAGAACAAAAACAGCCTGTTTTAAAAAATTATTCTTTTTTACCCGAGTATATAACTGTTGCGAAGAGCGGGGGGAATTATTATAGAGACAATAAATGCAGTTATGTTTTATATGAGAGGTACAGTACCTTTAAAAAGTATTTCAACAAGCAGCAGGATTGGGTTTATATACAATCTTCCAGTTTTAAGTTTGATGAAAATGGAGTGCCGATGGTAAAATATGATGAAAAATTTTATTATAATACAGTTACCATATGTCAGTATGCTCTCCATCTATATGATAAATATATTGATGGAAAAGGTAGTAAAGATAAATTTTTGAACATAGCTGATTTTTTGATAGAAAATGTGAAAAAAGATGGATCTCTAAGGTATGGGTTTAAATATAACCATTATGAATGTTTAAACGAAGGATGGACCTCAAGTATGTCTCAAGGTCAGGCGTTGAGTGTGCTTGCCAGAGCCTATTATTTAACCAAAAACTCCAAGTATGTAAAATCAGGGCAGAAGGTGTTAGGGTATCTGTTGACCCCTATTTCAGAAGGAGGAGTGATGGATGATTTGGGAGCGTTAAATGGGAAATTAAAAAATAAGATATTTTTTCAACAATATGTAAATTCCACCCCAACTTATACTTTAAATGGACATATATTTACCCTGATAGGGCTTTATGACTGGAGTAAGGTATATTGCCCGGAAAATATATATTATTGTAATATTGCCGGACAATACTGGAAAAAAGGTCTTGATAGCTTGAAGTGCATATTGCCTTACTATGATATAGGGAGTTTCACTTCTTATGATCTCTACCATATTGTAAAAAGATCTTTTCCCAGCAGTTCGGATTTTTATCATTCCATTCATATAGAACAGATGAATGTATTGTACAATATTACTGGAGACGAATATTTTAAAAAGTTGAGAGATCTTTGGATTTCTTATGTAAAATAATGTATTTTTATAAATTGATAAATAATTAACCATAATATTGATAAAAATATAACTTTTCTTGACATATTATATAAGAATGTTATTATAAAATAACCAATTATTAAAAAATATTTGAGGTGATTTTATGATATCAAAGCAGCAGATTCAAAAAGCAGTGGATAAAGAATATAAATTGTATATAGACGGTAATTGGGTGGACAGCAGTGGGAACGACAGAATAAAAAGTTATAATCCTTCCGATGGAAGCCTCTTATCAGAATTTATAGATGCGACAGATGTAGATGTGGACAGAGCTGTGGATTCTGCCCACAGGGCTTTTAAAAACTGGAAATCAGTTGGACGTGAGCAAAGAAGCAGGTTGCTTTTAAAGATAGCCGATATTATAGATGAAAACAGGGAACACCTTGCACTGGTAGAGACACTGGATAATGGCAAACCTCTCCGTGAGACTCTCAATGTGGACGTGCCTGCCAGTGCGGATCATTTTAGATATTTTGCAGCGGCAGTAAGGATGGAAGAGGGTACCGCCCAGGATATAGACAGGGATACGTTGAGTATTGTATTAAGAGAACCTATAGGAGTAGTCGGACAGATAGTTCCATGGAACTTTCCGATACTTATGGCTGCGTGGAAAATTGCACCTGCACTTGCAGCAGGGGATGCCATAGTTATTCACCCTTCATCTTCCACGTCCCTAAGTCTACTTGAACTGGTGAAACTTATAGGTGATATACTTCCCAGAGGTGTATTGAATGTTATTACAGGCAGGGGAGCAAAATCCGGAGATTATATGCTTGGACATAAGGGTTTCAACAAACTTGCCTTTACAGGTTCTACGGAAATAGGTTACAGGGTGGCAAAACAAGCTGCTGATAAACTTATACCTGCAACACTTGAACTGGGTGGAAAATCCGCCAACATATTCTTTGAGGATGCTCCCTGGGAAAAGGCCATTGAGGGTGCACAGCTGGGTATATTATTTAATCAGGGACAGGTTTGTTGTGCAGGTTCCAGGTTATTTGTTCAAGATAAAATATATGATAAATTTTTAGCCGGAATAAAAGATGCCTTTGACAAAGTAAGAGTTGGGCTCCCGTGGAAAGATGGAATCCAAATGGGTGCGCAGGTAAATCACAGACAGCTTGAAAAAATTCTGAACTATGTAAAAATAGGACAAGAGGAAGGGGCATCTCTTGTGACTGGAGGATATAAAATAAATGAATGTGAACTCAAAAAAGGTGAATTTATAAGGCCTACAATTCTGGCAGATGCTAAGAACGACATGAGGATATCACAAGAGGAGATATTTGGGCCTGTGGCTACAGTAATAAAGTTTAAGGATGAAGAAGAAGCTATAAAGCTTGCCAATGATTCAGAATATGGTCTCGGAGGAGCAGTTTGGACAAGAGATATAAACAGAGCCCTGAGAGTCGCGAAATCAGTAGAAACTGGTAGAATGTGGGTGAATACCTACAATCAACTTCCGGCAGGGGCGCCCTTTGGTGGGTATAAAAAATCTGGAATTGGAAGAGAAACCTATAAATCCATTTTAAATGCCTATACCCAAACCAAAAATATATTTGTAAGTATAGGCGAAAATAAGTTGGGATTGTATTGATTAGAACAATTAAAGTAAAGATATACCTGGGTTTAGTTTTACATGAACTCAGGTATATTTTTTAACCCAAAAATGACTTGACAATTCAATATTGGGTTGGATGAATAATTCAATATTGAATTATTTAGTTAAAATACCGGTTTTTTTTAGATAATACATGTATTGAAAAAATAGTTATAACCCTTGAATTCTCCCTTAAAAGGAGCTTTTTTTAATTGATTACTATTGTAACTGGCATGGTAGTTGCATCTATATATTGACAAACATATTTGTTTGAAATCAAGAAATTTCTGGAAGGGAGTGATTTTGTGGATTTCTGTTATTGGAAATTTTATTGCGGATGAATATTCTGATAGGCTATTGTAACTGTAAACGTTAAGCTTTTGAATCTCGGAAGTATTTTAGGAGATCATGGAAGTACCTAAGGAAAATTATCTTTGATTCTTTGATTCTTAACATTGTGTTAAAGTATAAAATCAAAGAAATATAATATGATTTATTATATTTTCAAAATAAGGGTATATGAATTAAAAATATCAAACTATTTTGAGAAAATAAATACTTATTTACAAAGGAGTGGTACTTAGTGCTACTAAATATTTATTCTTCCGGGACGATTATAACTGATTTAAATGGTGTGATTCTGGATTTTAATTCTATAGCAGAAAGTATCTTGAAAAATTCCCAACTTAGGGGGAAAAATATTAGAATTTATCTTGAAAATATGAATTGTGGGAAATTATATGTGACTGAATGCCAGCATTGTAAAATTTATATGATGAAAATAAATGAAAATTATAGATTTAAGAAACATAAAAAAAAGAATAAATGTTTTGGTACCAGAAATACAGCAAATTCTGTGGAGTTTAGAAGTGAAAAAATAAAAAAATTATCTGCATCCGTAGAAAAGCTTTCTACAAAAGATGTTAATTTACTGCTTCTTGGAGAATCCGGCACGGGAAAAACGTTTTTGGCAAATAAAATTCATAATTTAAGTTTAAGAAAGAATAAACCCTTTGTAACTATTAATTGTACTACCATACCAGAAGAACTGATAGAATCGGAGCTGTTTGGATATGAAAAAGGAAGTTTTACGGGAGCTTCTTTAAATGGTAAGGAAGGGCTTGTGGAACAAGCTAATATGGGAACTCTTTTTTTGGATGAAATTGGTGAACTAGCTCCTACCGTACAGGCAAAACTGCTCCAATTAGTCGAGGAAAAAACTTATATTCCCATAGGATCGGTTTATCCTAGAAAAGTAGATATTAGAATAATAGCAGCTACAAATCGAAATTTAATTCAGCTTGTAAGAAATGGTGTATTTAGACAGGATCTATATTATAGATTGGCTTTGGGAGTAATAAAAATTCCACCTTTGAGGGAGAGAAAAGAAGATATAAATATACTGCTGAATTATTATTTGAATTTATTTAATAAAAAATATGATACTAGAATCGAATTATCTGAATATTCACGAAAAATGTTGAACAACTATTCTTGGCCGGGCAATATAAGAGAACTTGAGAATTCTTTAGAAGTCCTGGTGATAAACGCACCTTTTACCAATTATATAATTTCTAAAAAGGATTTGCCTGAAAACATTACAGGATTATCGAGAGCTGAGTTAGTGGATAAAAATACGGCTATTGTGAATCGAGTTGACCCCGAGCTGCGTCAGGTATTTGATTTAAATAAAAATATAAACAATTATAAAGCTGGAATTGTAAGGAAAGCTAAAAAAATATATAAAAGTTCTTATAAAGTGGCTAGATATTTAAATATTTCACAGAGTACCGCTTCTAGATTGATATCAAAATATTGCAAGTAATTTAAAAAATAACGAAGATTAAAATTTTTTGTAATGTAAAGGAAGTGAAATTGTTAATGGTATTTACATCTGTTGAATGTTTTCTGATAGTAATGGCATTTTTACTGATAGGAGAAGTTGTGTCGGAAAAAACAAAAGCTTATGTTCCTTCGGTATTTATCTCGGCTGTTCTGTTTTTGATAGGGTTTTGGACATTTGCACCAAAGGATATAGTTGTAAGAGCATCTTTTGGCAAAGAGTTCATACAGATTACCATGAGTCTTCTTCTTGTACATCTGGGTACTCTTATGAGCCTGAGAAAATTGATAGCACAGTGGAAGGCGGTAGTAGTCGCAGTCTGCGGCATATGTGGAATTATGGCTTTGACCATGAGTGTGGGGCTGTTGTTGTTTGACTGGCATACGGTTATCGCCGCAACACCGCCTCTTACAGGGGGAATAGTGGCGGCCCTTCTCATGTCCGAGGGTTTGAAAGCCAAAGGTATTACTACTCTTGCTGTACTTCCAATAGCAATGTTTATAACTCACAGTTTTTTTGGATATCCCATTACTTCTTGGTGTTTAAAGAAAGAAGGCAAAAGGATTGTGAAGGGTTTTAGGGAAAGCGGTCCCGATCCAAAAGTGATTAAAGAAGGAAGCATGTTTCAGGATGAGGGAAATAGCAGGAAAAAACTTATACCCGCACTTCCTGAAGCTTATCAGACTGCACCAATGATACTGTTTAAAGTGATATTGGTGTCCATGCTTGCGGGGTGGCTGTCTAAATTAACTGGAGGAGCTGTAAATCAGTATGTAATATGCCTCATACTTGGAGTTGTTTTTTGTGAACTTGGATTTTTGGAAGAGCAGTCCCTCGTCAAGGCAGGGGTATTCAACTGGCTTATAGCAGGGCTTTTAGCATATGTATTTTCTCAACTGTCCAGCGTTACGCCGTCACAGCTTCTGGGAATAATAGGCCCTATAATTGTGCTTATAATATTGGGAATTCTCGGCATGTTTATAATGTCAATGCTTGTGGGAAGGCATCTTGGGTTTTCAAAGGAGATGGCTTTTGCCTGTGCACTTACGGCACTTTTTGGATTCCCGGCAGATTATGTTATAACAACAGAGGTCTGTAAGTCCATAGGCACTACGGAAGAGGAAAAAAATTATCTGATAGATATATTGCTCCCGAGGATGCTGGTCGGTGGATTTATGACTGTATCCATTGCTTCTGTAATCATAGCCAGCATATTCCTTAAGCTATTATAAATTATTTATTTAAATTTTAGGAGGCGTTTTATTATATGGAAAGTGACATATTAGGTAAAGCAACAGATATCAAAGATTGGTTGGTAAATTTAAGAAGGGATTTTCACAGACATCCTGAACAATCATTTAAAGAATACAGGACGTCCAAAATAATTGCCCAAAATTTAATTAATATGGGTATTAAAGTAGATCATATTGGAGAAACGGGCATAGTTGGAATTTTAGAAGGAAATTCAAAGGGAAATGTTATTGCACTTAGAGCAGATATAGATGCATTGTCCGTAACTGAAAAGACAGGACTTCCATTTTCATCGGAGAATATAGGTTATATGCATGCCTGTGGGCATGATTTTCATACTTCCATGCTTTTAGGTGCGGCCAAATTGTTGTCTGAGAGAAAAAATGAGTTGAAGGGAACTGTTAAATTTTTATTTCAGCCTGCGGAAGAGTTAGCGGAAGGGGCAAAACAAATGGTGCAGGGAGGAGCTCTTGAAAACCCGGACGTGGATTATATTTTTGGCATGCATGTGTGGTCGGATATACCTGTAAATAAAGTATCACTGCAAGAAGGACCTATTATGGCAAGTGCAGATACCTGGAAATTGAAAGTGCTTGGAAAGTCATGCCACGGATCTTCCTCCTGGGAGGGAGTTGATTCTTTAGTATGTTCTTCTGCAATAGTTCAGGGTATACAAACTATAATTAGCAGAATAAATGATGTAAGAAGTCCCGTAGTAATAAATATAGGAACTATAAGGGGTGGAGAGAGGTTTAATATAACACCCGGTACCACTGAAATGGAAGGTATGAACAGGACTTTCAATGTCAATATCAGAAATAAAATTCCAAAGTGGATGGAGAGGATAATTAAAAATACTTGCAGTGCCTATGGATGTGATTACAAATTTGATTATAATTTCAAGTGTTCTGTGACTGATAATGAACCTAAATACACTAGATCTGCAATAGAATCCATAAAAAAATTTATGGGTGAAGATGGGATTATAAATATAGATAGAATAATGGGTTCGGAAGATTTTTCTGAATATCTGGGAAAAATCCCCGGTTCATTAATGCTTCTTGGTGGTAGAAATGAGGAAAAAGGGTGTAATCATTCCCACCATTCAAATTATTTCAATGTAGATGAAGATGCCCTTCCAATAGGAACTGCAGCTTATACCCAAGTGGCCATTGATTTTCTTTCTTGAATCATGATATATAGTTAAGATCTTTAAAGTGCTGTAAAACTATTTTAGAAAGTGGATTTGCAGCACTTTACCATTTTTTTTGATGCAATTGTTTACATAAAAGATATAAAGAGGAATTTATGATATTGTGTAGAATATGTATAAGGTGTATTAAGTTAAAAATGAGAAAGGAAGTGAATATTTTAGTGAGCTTTAGTATTTATGCGGTATATTTACTTGCTTGCTGAGAACGGATAATGAATATTGAGGAAAATAAGGAAGAACTGAGTATTGACAAAAAAATTGTTTGCTTTTTTAAAAAACCGTCGGCTGTTTTTAGTGAATTTATAGAAAAGCCCCGATATCTGTGGACAATGCTCATAGTTGTTGCAATTGATGTGGTTTATAATATTATGCAGACAACTGTTTCTGCAGATATTTTGAGAAAGTCAATTGTGGATAAACTTCAGGGCACGCCTAACATGTCCCAGGCAATTATAGAAAAATCGGTAAAATATGCAACTTCCATACCTGTACGAACAGTATCTACCATAGCAGTTACTGTTGTAGGAATATACATAGCAGCTTTGATATACAAGATACTTACGAGAATTTTCGGCTCCAGAGTAAAGTACAAACAGCTTGTAGCTGTATACTGTTTGAGTATGATGTCTACAGCTATCGGTGAAGTTTTGAAATGGCTTTACATGGCTGTTACAGGGAAACCTGTGGGTGTTAATTCTTTGATTAATCCTACGGCGCTAAATGGATTTTTAGATAATTATGATGTGTTCAATCTGTGGCAGATAGTATTGTTGACTATAGGCATATCGATAGTTGGAAAAATGTCAAAGAAAAAAAGCTTTGTCGTTGTCGCAATTTCCTGTGTACTTACTGTAATTGTAGGTTTACTTCCTTATCTTAAAATTGCAAAATGACTTTGATAAAATGGAGGAAGGATGGACTTATTATGAAGAATAAAAAAAATGTACTGATCATTGCTTCTGCTGTTTTTATAATTGTGGTATTATTTGCCGTAACATTCTTTTTGAATCGCCACAGGCAAAGTGTAAAAAGGAATAATATGAAATATGAAGTATATTCTGTCCCGGAACAACAGAATATATTTTTGGATGGACAAATCCAATACGTTAAAAAGACAAGTTTTTTTGAAGATGCAGCCAAGGGAACTGTTGACAAGGTAAATGTTGAGGATAAACAGCATGTAAAAAAGGGGCAGACATTGTTCACGTATAAAAATGAACAGGCAATTGAACAGTATGAAACTCTTTCACAGCAGCTCAACGGTATTGAGGCTGATCCACAGGCGCTTCAACAGGCCGGCAGTCAAAAATCAAGCCTGCAGCAGCAGTTGAATGATGTTAAGGATAAGCGCTATACTGAAGTTTCAGCTCCATTTGATGGAATTGTTTCAATATCTCAAGATGGTGAAAATGATGCCAATAAAGTTATTTTGACTTTGATTGATCCCAAATTGCAGGTAGTGGCAAATGCCAGTGAAAAAGATGTATTGAAACTTAAGACAAATCAGAAGATAAAGATCAGTGTCTATGGCACGAATAGAGAATTCAGCGGCACTATTAAATCTATCGATGCCGAACCGCTGCAGGCACAGATATCTCAAGCTGGTAATACCGGCGGCACTTCATCAAATTTGACACAATCTTCAGGAGCCAATATATCTTATTATCCTGTCTATATTGACATAGGCAATCAGCGTGAAGTTTATGCCGGTTTTCATGTGCAGGGAACCACTGTTGATGAAAATGAGCTTCCCAAAATTCCTTCATCTTCTGTTTTCAACAGCGGCGGGGATAAATTTGTCTGGCTTGTGAGAAATAAAAAGCTGATGAAAGTTCCAGTGGAAATTGAAAAATATAATAGTACATATATGCAGGTAAAAAGTGGTTTGAACTTTGAAGATAAGATTATTAAAAATCCGTCCCAGGGAATGAAGGAAGGTGACAGTGTTGGCACGGCATCTTCTGGAAGTTAAAGGGTTGTGCAAATGGTATGGCAAGTATCAGGTTTTAAAAGATCTTGATTTTGAAGTTGAGAAAGGTTCTTTTGTAGTTATAATGGGTAAATCAGGCAGCGGAAAAACTACTTTACTAAATATTCTAGGTCTTCTAGACGGTTTTGAGAAAGGAAGCTATATATTTAATGGACAGAATGTTGCAAAGATGGGTGAAAATCAGAGATGTTTATTTAGAAACAGCCATATTGGATTTATATTCCAGCAGTTTTATTTGATTGAATCTTTGACAGTGGCCCAGAATATTGAGCTTCCAATGTTGTATCATGGTGGATATACTGCCGGTGAGAGAATTGACATGGTAAAAGAAAGCCTTCAAGCTGTCGAGTTGGAGAATAAGTTTAAGAGCTACCCAAATGAACTGTCTGGAGGACAGCAGCAGCGTATCTCAATTGCCAGGGCACTTGTAAATAATTCTGATCTTATTCTTGCAGATGAGCCTACTGGTGCACTGGACTGGAAAACTGGACTGAAAATTATTGACATATTGGTTAAACTCAATAGACAAAATAAAACCATTATAATGGTAACCCACGACGGTGATCTCAGAAAATATGCTACTCACTGTGTTTTCCTCAGAGATGGTGTTTTCACTGGGGAGGATGATTTATGAATTTATTGGAGCTCATACATAGTGCGGTTTTAAGCTTGCGCACACATAAACTTAGAGTATTTTTAACTATGATAGGGATAATAATTGGAATAAGTTCCGTAGTTGTAATTCTTTCTGTGGGAGAGGGATTGAAAGCACAGGTGAATCAGTCGACTGAGGATACCGGTGCCAATGCCATTACCGTTAATTTTGAGCCCTATGATTTAAATTCTTCAGATGCATCTACAGCTTTTAATCGGAAAGATTTTCAGGACTTGAAAGATATTGACGGTGTAGAACAGGTTAATAAAAGCAGCAGCGGTTTGGAGGGACTGACAGGGGTAATTGAAAGTGCAACTTTTTTCAACAAACAGTCCTATTTAACGGTAAATGATTATGATAGGAATGCAGGTGTTGTTTCGGGCAGGGGAATAACCAGGGAGGACAATGATTTCAAACACTATGTGGTTGTACTTTCGAAAGATCATGCAAAGGCCCTGTTTGGCAATAATGTAAATGAAGGAATTGGAAAGGGAATTAAGATAAAAGATGAATATTTTGAGGTCGTTGGAATTGGGAAAGAAGGCTCTGGCTTATTGGCCATGCAGTATGACTATGTACCTGAATTTGCAAAAAATCTTCTGGAAAATGATACAGTAATATCTTCAATTGATGTGAATATCAAACAGGGATATAATTCTGATTCCATATTTAAGAAGGTGAAAAAAGAGCTGGAAATCCTGCATCCTGATGTAAAGGGAACTTATACTAAGGGAGATCCCAAGGCTGTTTCCAAAGCTTTTGAAAAGATAATAAGCGGGATAACTACTTTCATAGCGGTTGTTTCTGGAATATCTCTATTTGTCGGAGGAATCGGAGTAATGAATATAATGTATGTATCCGTTACAGAACGCCGTCGTGAAATAGGCATCAGAAGGGCCATAGGTGCAAAACCATCTGCAATTCTATATCAATTTTTAATAGAATCGATATTTATTACCGGGATGGGTGGAATTCTCGGAATAGGCACGGGATATCTTGCTTCCCTTATTTTAGGAAACTTTTTACCTTTTAAACCTGTCATGACATTGGGCATATTGGCGGGATCATCCATTACTTCTATTGCCGTAGGAATAATCTTCGGTATAATTCCCGCATATAAAGCTGCGAAACTGGATCCAATTAAGGCTATTTATAGATAAATGGAAATGAGTATGGATTTGTGTAAAAATCAGATCCATACTCATTTAATTATACTACATTGATGTAATAATATGTGGTTTTGTGAGTAAGCACTGTATCAGTTGTTTTATTGTTATTGAATTGAACAACGTCTACTTTATGTTTACCTGTTTTGATGTTATCCCCTTTTAATTCTACATCCGATTTACTGCTGGACAGTTGTTTCTTGGAATTGTATTTACCATCTATAAATATATAACTTTGATATTTATTGTTGAATTCACTTGGATTTATTTCTACTTTTTGGGATGAGGTGTTTTTCTTAATGTCTATAATTGGAATGTTTCCCTCTTTAAATTTATTTGATGATGGGGATATATAAAATTTTCCCGGACCCATGTCGGTTTTTAAATTCTTAGGCAATTCTGCCAGATCACTTTTGGTTTTGTTCTCTATATTTTGTGTTTTGTTTTTAATTCCATTAGCTTGCTGCTTAGTTCCACATCCTACTAAATTTAATGTGATAAGTAAAGATGCCATAATTACATAAAAGATTTTTTTCATCTGTATCACTCCTGCATTTTATAATCAATAATTATCCAATTATAATTAAAGTTTGTACATTAATGAGTGTAATTATACTGGAAAATTAAAGAAGATAGTAAATTTGGAAATAATCAATCTATATTTTGCTGTGATGATGTTATAATATTATTATAATTAAGAATAATTATACTTAATTTATAAGATACTGTTAATTTTATATCAATATCTACGAGGTGGTTCTTTGGAGGTAAAAGATAGTATGAACAAAAAATTGAGTATGTTGTTAATGGCGATAGATCATATTCATGATGGAATTGTAATTGTAGATAGAAGTTCTAAGATAATATATGTTAATGAGGCTTATTCAAGAATTCTGAATGTATCTAAACACAAGGTTTTAAATAAGTTTGTAAGTGAGATAGAACCGGGAGCTGCTATTTTAGAGTGCCTAGAAGATAGAGAAGCTAAAGTAAATACTATGGTTAAAGTAAAAAGCGTAGGTAAAGAAATTGTTGTCAATATAAATCCTATAATTTTAAATGAACAGCTTATAGGTGCAATATCTATATTTAAAGATATTACGGAAATATCTTTGCTAAATAAAGAATTGGAGAAAGTGAGAAAATTAACTGGAATAATATATAATGACAGTACAAAATCACATAGTAGTTTTCCAAAAAGCTTTTCTAATATAATAGGTAAAAGTAAGAATTTTATGAATTGCTTAAAATTAGCATCAATAGTAGCACCAACTGATGCAACAGTGTTAATTGAAGGTGAAAGCGGAACAGGAAAAGAAGTTATAGTGAATGCAATAGTAAATGCTAGCAAAAAAAGGAAAGTTCCATTTGTGAAAATAAATTGTTCTGCAATACCAGAAAGCTTATTTGAAAGTGAGCTGTTTGGATATTCACAAGGATCGTTTTCGGGAGCAAGAAAAGAAGGAAAAATAGGTAAATTTGAAATAGCAAATGGTGGAACTATATTTCTCGATGAAATAGGTGAGATGCCGCTTCTAATGCAGGCTAAACTTTTAAGAGTATTACAGTCAGGTGAGATTCAGAAAATTGGTTCTAATAGTTTTGATAGAGTTGATGTTAGAATTGTTGTTGCTACAAATAAAGATCTAGAGCATATGATAGAGGAGGGAAAATTCAGGGAGGATCTTTATTTTAGGCTTAATACGTTTAAAATAAAAGTACCTCCTCTCAGAGAGAGAGGTAATGATATCGTACTTCTTGCTAAGCATTTTTTAAGATTATATTGTAAAAAGTATAATAAAAATTTAACTTTTTCTGAGAATGTTATAAAAACGTTTAAAAAAAATAAATGGCATGGAAATGTCAGACAGCTTCAAAGTTGTGTTGAGTATTCAGTTATAGTATGCGAAAAGAATATTATAGAAATTAATAACTTACCTGATGAAATTAGAAATTCTGATATGAGTAAAAATGATAATTTGTCAAAATCAGATACATTGAAAGATATTATATCTAATATAGAAAAGAAACAGATAATTAATGAACTTAGGAAAACTGGAGGAAATAGAAGTGATGCTATGAAAAAGCTTGGAATGTGCAGAAGAACATTTTATCGTAAATTAAAAATATATGGTATTGATCCTAATTTATATGGTAAATAATCTTGTATACTTTGTATATAATTGTATACAAGGTATATACAATAATTAATAAGAAAATTTTGGTAGATATTGAATTTGTAATGCTTTTTAGAGCATTATTTTTTTTGGCATTAAATTTGCTGTAAATGTTGAATGTCAGATAAATAATATATTTTATGGAGAAGGTGCATTTATGAAAACAATAAGAATTGGAGGGGCTCAAGGATTTTGGGGTGACCTGAATGATGCTCCTGTTGAAATGGCCAAAAAAGATGATGTAAATTATATTTCCTGTGATTACTTGGCAGAGCTCACTCTATCTATAATGCAAAGGCAGAAAGAGCGTCATCCAGAGGCAGGGTATGCTAGAGATTTTATAAAGGCGTTGAGAGAAATGCTTCCTATGATCAAGGAAAAGGGAATAAAGGTTTTGACGAATGCAGGGGGAATGAATGTAAAATCTGCTGTCGAAGCTGCAAAAAATGTGATTAAAGAATCAGGATACAATTTAAAAGTCGGATATGTAGTAGGTGATGATGTAATGGATGTAATATCCGATTTGAGGAAGCAGGGAATATCCATGAACAATATGGATACCGGTGAATCCATAGATTCAATACTACCGCACATGGTGAATGCAAACGTATATTATGGCTCAGAACCAATTGTGGAGTGTCTTGAAGGCGGGGCAGATATAATAATAGTAGGACGTTCTACAGATACAGCTTTGTTTCTGGCACCACTTGAGCATGAATTTGGATGGAAAAATGGAGAGTGGAATTCCTTGGCTACAGGTATCTTAACGGGTCATCTTTCAGAATGTGGAGCTCAGGCAACTGGAGGAAATTATGATTATGATTGGAGAAATGTTCCTCATCCAGAGGATCTGGGCTATCCTGTAGCAGAAGTGAGTGAACCTGGGAAAATAATAATGACGAAGACAAAAAATACAGGTGGGCTTGTAACCGTTCAGTCCATAGAAGAACAGCTCTTTTATGAAATACATGATCCTAAAAAATATCTTACTCCAGATGTTGTAGCTGATTTTAGTGAAATAAATCTAGAACAGATAGGGAAGGATAGGGTTTTGGTTGAAGGTGTAAAGGGTCACAAGAGACCAGATACTTTGAAATTATGTGTTGGGTATACAGAAGGATATAGAAATGTAGCATATCTGACTTTTAGCTGGCCGGATGCACTGGACAAAGCAAAGAGAGCTGCTCAGATACTTGATGACAGACTTACAAATAAAAGGCTTGATGCCATAGAAAAGAGAATTGAATTTGTAGGATTGAATTCTCTTCACGGTCCCCTTGCGGATGAAATAGAGCAGGAACTCAATGAAGTTGTACTTAGAGTGGCAATAAAAACTAAAACCAGGGAAGAGGCAAGCAAACTGACACCTGAAATTGCTCCTTTTATTTTAAATGGACCACCCGCATCGTGTTTCTTTGGAGGAAGAACCAGACCGGCAGAAGTATTTGCACTGTGGCCTACGCTTATCCCTAGAGATGCAGTTAAACTTGAAGCTCATGTAGAGGAGGTAAAATAATCATGATAGTTAAATTAAAAGAAATAGCTCATGGAAGATCTGGAGACAAAAGTGATACGGAAAATGTGTGCATATTTGCAAGAGATCCCAAATATTATGATGCAATGAAAAGGCAGCTTACACCTGAAGCTGTAAAGAAACATTATAAGGGTATAGTGAGGGGTGACGTAATAAGATATGATATTCCACAGCTTTATGGATTCAATTTTGTATTGCATCATGCGCTTGATGGGGGTGCAACCCGTTCGTTGAGGCTGGATACACTTGGAAAATGTATGGAAGCTGCACTTTTAAGGTTTGAAATTGATTTGAACAAGTAGAAGAATTCTGGAAATGAAAGGAGATAATTTAGTATGGTAAAACCACTTGAAGGCATACGTGTTGTAGATTTAACCCGTGTTTTGTCAGGGCCTTATTGTACCATGCTTTTGGCAGATATGGGTGCAGAGGTAATCAAGATAGAACAACCTGGGAAAGGGGATGACAGTAGGGGGTATCCTCCTTTTCAAAGGGGAATAAGTGCATATTTTGCAAATTTAAACAGGAATAAAAAGAGTATAACTCTCAACTTAAAAGATCCAAAAGCTAAACAGGTTCTATTTGATCTTATAAAGATGTCGGATGTAATAGTTGAAAACTTCAAACCTGGTACTATGGATAAATTAGGATTTCCATATGAAAGTGTAAAGACCGTAAATCCAGAAATAATTTATGCTTCTATATCTGGATTTGGACAAACGGGTCCTTATAGAAAGCTTCCAGGATATGATGTTATAGCACAGGCTATGAGCGGAATGATGAGTGTTACAGGATGGCCGGATTCGCCGCCTACTAGGACAGGAACTGCTATAGGAGATGTTCTGGCGGGACTTAATTGCTGTATAGGAATTTTGGCGGGACTTCAGGGAAAAAATACCCATGGAAAGGGTGACAGGATTGACATAGGACTTGTAGACTGTTCTGTAAGTGCAATGGAAACCATAACTGAAATATATATGGTTGAAAATAGGATACCTGAACCTATAAGAAATCGTTATGAATTTATATATCCTTATGATTCTTTCGAGGCGAAGGATGGCTGGGTAGTTATAGCTGTAGGAAATGATTCAATATGGCAGAGGTTTTGTAATGCCACCGGAAGAACTGATCTACTTGAAGTAGAAAAATTCAAATTGAATAAGAATAGAGTAAATTCACATGACGAGCTTAATAAAATTGTTACAGACTGGACAAAAAAGCATGAAATAGATGAAATAATAAAAATACTTCAGGCGAAAGGTGTTCCATGTGCTCCTATAAATACCATAGATAGGGTTGTGAATGATAAGAATATAAGAGAAAGAGAAATGATATGTGAAATAGAACATCCTATAAAGGGAAATATGAAGGTAACCGGATGTCCTATAAAATTTATGGAATCTGATCATGTAAGTTATAAGAAAGCACCTACACTTGGAAAAGATAATAAAGAAGTATTTGAAAACCTTTTGAATATGTCTGAAAATGAAGTGAACTATTTTAATAGTTAGTTGATAATAGCATATAAAATTTGACTTAATAGATAATTGTATATATCTATCATAGTCAAATTTTATATAAATAGAAGTTAAGGGGGAAGCCAATGATAGCTTTACTTGGTTTTATAACTGTAGGTTCTGCAGTTGTGTTGATAATGAAAAACAAAATGGATCCTATACCAGCACTTATAATAATTCCCGTTATTACATGTATATTGTCTGGATTTGGTGGACAAACTAGTAAATTTATAATTAATGGTGTTTTGGATGTAGCTCCAATGGGGACAATGTTTATTTTTGCAACGCTTTTCTTTGGAATTATAATTGATGCAGGTACTTTGAATCCGATCATTAGAAAAATTTTTAAAATAGTAGGTAAAGATCCGATAAAAATTGTACTTGGCACTGGAATACTGGCAATGATGGTTCATCTTGATGGAAATGGAGCGGTTACTTTTTTAATAGCTATTCCCGCAATGCTTCCACTATTTGATGCAGTTGGAATGAGAAGGACTACATTGGCTACAGTAGTGGCTTTAAGTGCCGGACTTATGAATACGGAACCTTGGGCTGGGACAGCTCAAAGATGTACAGTTGCACTTAAACTGACTACGGCTCAATTATGGAAACCTCTTATTATACCGTTTATAGTAGGGGCAATATGTATATTGTTCATAGATTATAGACTTGCATTGCAAGAAAAAAGAAGAATTGGAGAAATAGATTTGTCAAATAATGAAATATTTGATCTTGAAATAGATGAAGAAAAAAAGAAAATAGAAAGGCCCAAATTATTTATTGTAAATATAGCAATTGTACTTTTGACTATTGGAGTATTGATATCAGGGAAAGTTACCCCTGCAATTGCATTTATGGTAGCACTTGCACTGGTATTGATCATAAATTATCCTAATGCAAAGGATCAAAAAGATAGAATTAATGCTCATGCAAAAGAAGCTCTTTTGATGTCAGGTATAGTATTTGCCACTGGGGCACTTGTAGGAGTTATGAGCGGAACCGGAATGATAAAGGGAATGACAAATTTTCTTGTAAGTATAATTCCTAATGCTCTCGGAAAACATATAGCACTTTTGACTGGTATAATTGGAATGCCTGCAAGTCTGATTTTTGATCCGTCATCTTTCTATTTTGGAGTTTTGCCAGTGATAGCAGAAGCAGGAAAAAGTTTTGGAGTTCCAGTTGTGGAAACAGCAAGGGCAGCATTTTTAGGGGAGATGAATATGGGTTTTCCCATAAGCCCTCTCACCGGAGGTACATTTCTTCTGATATCTCTTGCAGGAGTTGAACTTGGCGAGCATCAGAAAAAAACATTTCCATATGCTTTTATAGTAACTATAGTAATGCTTATAGCATCAATGGCTATTGGAGTAATCAGAGTATAATATGATTTTTTATTGTTATTGTATAGTAAATAGTGACAGAAAACTATTTAAAAAATAGTTTCCTGTCACTTCCTGTGCAGATTTTATATTATATATATAAAATGTCTATATTTGAATTTTTTTCATCCAACATGATTTTCCAGGTATTGTGCCGCACAGTGTGCATATATGGCTGTGCCCAAGGGCAGTACTTTTTCGTTTACCGTCATTTTGGGATTATGCATGGAGTAAATGTGTCCATCTTTGATGCTTCCTGCGCCAATATTGATCATGACTGATGGTACGCATTCTGCAATGCTGGTAAAATCTTCTGTGCCACAAGCTGTAGGGATTTCTCTTACTTTTTCCGAAGCCAGGATTTCCCTGCAGTAGTCTGCAATTTCTTTACTGAGGGCTGGATCATTATATAGAGGTCCAATACCGTATACAAATTCTACAATTGCCTCTCCTCTAAAAGTTACAGCTACATTTTTGCTGATTTCTTCAATTCTCTTTTTAAGAAATGCACGGTTTTCATTTGTGGTTGCACGAATGGAAGCTTCAATCACTGCATTGCCTGCTAGTGTATTAACCGTATCTCCACCTTGTATTTTGCCAATAATTACTACTGAATGCTGGCTGCAGGGTATTTCTCTCGAGATAATTTCCTGCAGTGCAATAACGATGTGTGCTGCAATGTTGATTGCATCAACACCCTTTTCAGGAGTGCTTCCATGGGCATTTTTACCCTTTACTGTAATGCGTACGGCATCACCTGAGTACAGAGCCGTACCTTTCGCATATGTTATGGAACCCACGTCAGATTTCTCATATCCGACTTTAATGTGCATTCCCATTGCTGCATCTACTGTTGGGTTTTTCAATATACCGGCCGCTATCATGTCATTTGCCCCGGCTAATAATTCCTCTGCAGGCTGAAACATAAATTTAACGGTTCCTTTTAGCTTATCTTCATTTTGCTTTAGGAGTTTTGCAGCACCAAGCAGCATTGCAGTATGACAATCGTGACCACAGGAATGGCAATTTCCGTTGGTAGCGGCGAAATCCAATCCTGTATTCTCTTTCATGGGAAGTGCATCCATATCTGCACGGAGCAATATGGTTTTGCCTTGGTTTCCCAAAATGCAGCAAATGCCTGACTTCCCCACAGGGAAAGGAGAAAGGCCGTATTCATTGAGCTTTTTCATAACAAATGTTGTGGTTCTTGGAAGGTCAAATCCTGTTTCTGCATAATTGTGTAATGTTCTTCTGTTGGCAACAAGCTCTTTGCTAATACTTAAAGCTTTTTTATAATATTTATTCATATATATTCTTCTCCTCCTGTTAGGCCTTCTTAGGTGAAACTATTTTTAACGCTGCATTTACAGCGTTATATAAAACTGAACCCACTACAGCGTTTATGAAACATGCCGGTAGAACTACTGAAAATAATAATATATTTAATTTTGTAGGTAATCCTGTAATTATTAAAGCTAGAAATAGAAATGTGGTTCCGCTAACAGCTGTTCCTACAATTGAAGTTAGAACAATTGTTATTTGATTGTTTAGTTTATTTCTTAACGGTTTTAATAATAGGAATAAAATATTCGTTGTTATTATCTTATCTATGAAGTTTGGTATTTGTCCTCCCGGGAATGCTGTAGTACCTGCTGATAAAATACCTATTACAATTCCAGCGGCAATGCACGTTTTATAATCGTCATTGAACAATATTATAATAAATAATACGACCAGGCCAGTACCGGGCTTCATTCCGAAAAATACTGGAGGTATGATCTGGCTTAACACAGTTCCTATAGCCAAAAATAATGAATTTACGATAATTTTTTTTAATTTCACAATTTACATCTCCTTAATGTTATTTAATATCTGGAAGCCTCCGGAAGCTAACAAATAGTTTTACAAATCAATTGAGTCTCAAAAAAACTTTAATAAAAAAACTCCATCCTATAAAAATAGGACGGAGATATTCGCGGTACCACCTAGCTTGTGCTTGTTTAAAAACACCACTCTTGAATTCAGACACCAACATGTCTTGCCCATTATAACGTACGGCCAACGATAAAGACTACTCTCCAAACAATTTAGATTTCGGTTTATTCCTAAAAGGTCCATTCACTACCAGTTGTCGTGCTGGAATCACACCACCTCCAGCTCTCTGTAACTAAACGTAATAGCTACTCTTCCTCGTCAAAGGATTGTTTTAGTTTATTTATTGTTATTTATAATAATACTTTACAGTGTGTTTGTCAATAATTTTTTATTTATTGGACAGGGCAAACGCATGAAAAGTAATATTTTATTACTCAAGGACTGTATATCAAAAAATAAATGTAAAGTATATTATGTTTTCACAATTTTTAGCATAACTCAGAGAAAAATATTCTTAAGTTACCGGATAGTCCTCACTACAGGATATATCCCGCAGCATCAAAAACAGGCTCAATTTTATTAAGCTAAAAATATGTGGCTTACAACTGATTAATAATATTAGGTGCCAGTACTTTATCAAAATGGATTAGGAATTGCAAAAGCGAAAATGGTATTCAAGTCCGGGGTTCTGGTAATTATTCCAGTGATGACCAAAAAGAGATCGCACGATTAAATCGTGAACTTTGTAACACAATGGATGCTCTTGATTTATTAAAAAAAGCCATAGGAATTTTGGTAAAATGACAGAAGCAATCTATCTTGAAGTTCTTAATAAACATGAGGAACTCAAGAGGAAACGCCGGGTTTCTATCATTGTAATGATTCATGTATAAGGCGCTTCACGTTCAGGGTATAATTCGTGGCTGCACCGCCTGCCATCCGGTAGACAAAAGAGAAAGAAGGCTGTATCCTATTATTACAAAGGATTCTGATTTCAGCAGTAAGCTGGAAAACATTCTAAATGGGCAGTTTAACCTTATTGCACCAAATGTAGTATGGTGTACAGATATTACATATCTTTGGACTGATGCGGGTTTTGTATACCTCACAAGTATTATGGATTCCAACAGCTTCACAAGCACCCTTTATAATTTTTATTATATATATTTATCATCATTTTTACCCCAATAATAGAAATAAAAAAATAAATCACCTTTATTACAATAATCGTATTATATAACATTAACTTAAATAATAGTTATATATTTGATTATATTATAAAAATTTCATCAGTCATTTTTTCATCGCCACATATCCATATATATAATATAAAACCCTTGTCATATTCTAAGTATATCCCCACCTATATGTCAACTAGGAAACTTATTGCCTGTAAGCTTATATTTCATAAAACATAATTGCCGCCATACACCCTCTATCGCTTAGAAAATCTATTATTCAATAATAATTCACCATTTTCCACGAAATTCCTTTTCAAAACTTATAAAGATCTTTTCCGAGCATCATAGGCTTATACACAATAATTCTTCCATATTTCTCGTACTTCATATAAATCAACTAGGTTTAACCTATTTTATTCTCTTCATTTCACCTCCAAAAATAAAAATGAACTAATTGATACATAATAAATTGACTTCAAATAAAAAATAGTGTATCATTTTATTACAAAGGAGCATATTATTATAAAGGAGTGAAGCAATGAATTCATATTACAACCAGAACTATTCTCGGGAGGAAATCGAAGATATTCTTGAAAAAATTAAAAATTGTGTCCGTAATAACAGATTTACAATTTCTCGTAATGCTAATAGGCAGGAAAACATTGATTTTATCAATGAGTACAATATTAGAAGCGATAAACAAAAAAGTATATTGCTAAAAATTCAGGCAACCGATTTTTGCCACTCCTTGCAGAATACCAACATAGGATATGAATATGAAGTTTTATATGTGTTTGTTCCGCAAGTTGAATTGTTCAATGTAGATGGCAAGCAAGAGATAGTTGATATTTATACAAAATTCAACATCATTGATTTACCTTCAAGAACTCGAACGGTTGTGATTTCTTTTCATAAGCGAAACAAGCCGATTGAATATCTTTTTAAATAAAATATAAATTAAAAGGAGGATCCATTATGAAAGCCAAAAAAGTTTTCTGTGAAAAATGCAGAAATGATGTTACTTATACTGTTAGTAAGGTCCAGATGGAAGGCACCATTAAAGGGAAGAAATATTATTATACTGGTAAAGAAGCTCATTGTGATGATTGTGGATCTGAAGTTTATGTGGCAGAGCTAAATGATTATAATTTAAAAGCATTGTATGATGTTTATAGAGTGAAAAATGGAATTGTTTCTCATAATATTGTTGTAGCCATACCAGAAAAATATGCAATAGGAAAACGTCCGCTATCGCTTTTGTTAGGATGGGGAGAACAAACATACTCTCGTTACTATGATGGTGACTTGCCAACTAAACAGTATTCTCAAATATTGCAGAAAATTTATGATGAGCCACAATACTATGCTGAAATTTTAGAGGAGAATAAAAGCAATTTAAAAACAGTCGCTTCTTACGAAAAAAGCAAAAAAGCTGTAGAAGCTATTTTAGGTTTAGCACAGAGTAATGAATCAAAAATTAATTTAGCTATCGAATATCTTTTAAATCAATGTGAAGATATTACTCCGCTGGCTTTACAAAAAGCACTTTATTATATTCAGGGGTTTTACTTTGCTTTTTACAATACATTTATCTTCAGTGAGGACTGTGAAGCATGGATACACGGTCCTGTTTATAGGGAAATATATTTTAGATATCGTGATTACCGATTTGATGCAATCAATGGGAACAACGAGAAATTCGATAGTTCAGTCTTCTCATCAGCTGAAAAAGGGATTTTAGACAGTATAGCAAAGAATATTTGTTGCTATAGCGGTAAAGTTTTAGAACATTTTACACACGCTGAATTACCCTGGTTATCTACTAGAGGTGACTTGAAAGCAAATGAGCGTTCAGGACGAATTATTAAAAAAGAATTGATTGGCAAATACTTCAGTAATGTTAAGTATAAATATCAAATGATCAATCCTAGTGATATCAAAGACTATGCACAAAATATGTTTAATCAAATATAATTGAACTTCAACTATAAAATAAAAGAGGTATCGCTGCATTTAATTTTGTAAAAGCAGCGGTACCTTTTATATACTTTTTTTCATTATCATATAACCTCAGGCAAATACAAGATATGTATTTAAGTATCCCATTTTTGATCCACTAAATAAAGGTATGAACAAAGTATAATAAGCTAGATAAAAGAATCTATTAAAAGCGGTAAATCACTACCCTGGCAAAAACCATGGATAGGATACGGAAGGCCCAGGAATTACGTAACACAAAAGAAATATTCCGGAATAAATTTGCTGCTGTTCCCTACTCCGGGAGAATATATTACATTTAAGCAGATAAAGACATTACAGAAAAGTAATCCCAGTATAAAACTTAAAAAAGGCAGTAAGAGCAACATGGTTGTATTCTGGAAATTTCTCGATAAAAATAAAAATGAAGATATTAAAGAAAGTGAACTAGAGCTACCTGTGCCAGTAAATCAAAAGGGAAAGGTCCAATTTTTAGATACTATAAGGTATTTCATATATCATGTGTAGAAGGACTAAAACCACACGATAATATAATTCAAAATAGCAATGTCAACGTGATAGAAAAAGCAGAAAATTTAATATACGAATATAGTAAAGAAGTAAAAATTAAAAAAGTTCTCGGAAGTAACAAAGCCTATTATAATGCTGCGAGGGACTTTATTTCTGTACCGGACATAAAACAATTTAAAAAGGAAGCCTGGATACTACTCAACGGTCTTTCATGAAATTATCAGGGTATAATAGCCGATTGAACAGGCTTGGAAATAATGACCAGTTTCAATTTGCAAGTGAAAAACATAGTCTGAATTTTTATTTATGATGTTTCTCCTATCTCTTTCTGATATCCCACTGCACCGGTAGTTTACAATACATACATTTATATCGAGCAGCTTTAAAAGTTCTGGAATCGCTGTTATTTCATTGCTTTTCTTGTCAGTTTGTCTTTACAATTTATTTACTCATGCGTTTGCCTTGATTTATTGGAACTATAATTGGGGTAAAAAAATATATTGTAAGTAAAGGAGGCGTTTTATGTATAAAGGTGTCGATATAAGCAATTTAAACGGTTATGTAGATATAAGCAAGATTAAAAATGCCGGTAATTCCTTTGTAATTGCCAAGGCAACTGAAGGAAGCACTTTTGTAGATAGATTTTACAGTGGTAATGTCACGAAAGCCAAGGTACAGGGACTTGTTTCCGGGGCATACCATTTTGCAAGATTTCAAAATAGAGTTAAGGCTCTCCAGGAGGCAAACTTTTTCAAGCAAATTGCGGCAGGGGCCAAACCTGATTTTGTTGTGCTGGACTTTGAGCAGCAGTGCAGCGGTGACATGACGGATGCCTGTCTGGCGTTTCTGGATGCCGTGTCTTCAATGTCAATGGCTCCTGCAGTTATTTATTGCAATCCGAGTTGGATAAAGGCACATCTAAATTCCAGGATAACCAAATATCCTCTATGGATTGCCCATTACGGGGTGAATTCACCTGAGTTTACACTGTGGAATCAGTATGCAATATGGCAGTATACTAATAAAGGTATTATGGCCGGCATAGGTGGTTTTCTGGATTTAAACTATATGTCCGAGGATTTTTACAGTAAGCTTGGCGGTGCAGAAAAGCCAAGTACCCTTGTGGAACAGATAATGGCTCTTCAGTACAATCTGAATGCAGATTACAATGCCAAACTTGAAGTGGACGGTATGGCAGGTCCTGCAACTATGGCGGCACTGCGGGGTATTCAGAATATCATTACAAAAGGCCATAAGAGCCATGTAGTTCTTTGGATCCAGCAGAAGCTTGGGCAATACGGATATCTTGAAAATGGAACTTACACTGAAATGGTCTATGACGAGCCGACTTTTCAGGCAGTGACTAACATGCAAAAGAATTGGGGGAAGGCAACAGATGGAATACTGGGGCCACAAACCTGGAGTATATTACTCAATAATTAAAAATAATTCTAGGAAATTTTAAAAAATGCCTATCTATATTTCAAAAACTGCATATATGTTATATGAAGAAAGAATTATGGAGGTAATAAAATGTCAGATTTAACTATATTATTTACGATTATAGGACTAGCTATTGGAGTGGGAGCTACAGTATTGGTTTTTCTGCCATATTTAAAAAAGAAGGGTGTTGACACTGGAGAAATACTGGGGAAAGTTGATGCAGGTTTAAAGGAAGTCAGGAAATACACGGATGCGGCAAAGTCTATAGTACCGGGGAATAAATTCCTGAATATTTTAAGCATTATAGAACACTATGCAGAAATAGGAGTTGGACAAGCTCAGCAGCTCAATATATCTTCACAGCTTCCTGCAGACCAGAGAAAAAAGAGTGCCGAGGATTATGTCTACAGCGTACTCCAGAAGCTGGGAATAGAAGTGGATGACAATGTGAGAACCATAGTTTCAGGGGTGATTGAAAGCAAAGTATATGAGCTCAAAAGTCCGGAAGAGAAAAAGTCAGCTAAGAAAACTGCGGTTCAAGTTCAAATATCACAGCTTCAAGCTCAAAATTCACAGCTCCAAAGTGAAAAAAACAAGCTGCAGCAGGAAAACGAAGAAATGAAAAGGAAGGTTGCCGCTATATAAAATGTACAGCAGCTGCAGCACAGTCAGCTCGATAAATTTAACCCCAGGTTTGCTAATTGGATCTGGGGTTTATTTTTGTATGATTATTTCTAGAAATTTTTGTTGCTTAACATACATATTATGGTATAATATATCTAATCTATGTTTTGAATTTTGTTATTCTTTAACCAAATATAAGGGGCTAACTGAAAACTGTTAGCTCCTTATTGTTTTTTAAAGTATAATCTGCAAACATAAAATTCATTATTTAATGGCATTTTCTAATAAATAATAAGAAATAGGAAAATCAATTTTTCTCAAAGTCCCTTGATTTTTCTGGCTTCATAGCATATAATAGTTAAGTAAAAATTGTATAAGACAGTTCGAAACCATCCTGTCTATAAATAAAACTATGGATTTATGCTATTGATAGTTAAGTTACAAATAGCAGTTGGATTTTATTGGCTTTGGTCATGTGAATCCCCGAGATAGTCTATTTGTGATATAAAAAAGGTGGAGAAATTTCTTCACCTTTTTTATATTATTTCTATTTTTATGTATAGATTAAGTGGGGTGGCATTCAACATTTCTTATATTTTAAATTTTAAAGTTGGGAGAGAGAAATATGAGTGTTTTACCAAAATTAAAAAGATATGGACAAGTTACTAAAAGACTTCCCAGGGAAATTGTACTTTTAAGGGGAAGTGGTTGTTTTTGGGGAAAATGTATTTTCTGTGATTATCATCTTGATCAGGACAGCAGTGCTTTTAGAAATTACAAGCTTAATACTGAAGCTTTGAAAAAAGTTACGGGGAAATATGGTATACTTCAGGTAATTAATTCAGGAAGCACCAGCGAACTCGACGTCTGTACCGTATTTGAGATCATGAAATTGTGTAGGGAAAAAGGTATAAAACAGATTATTTTTGAAAGCCATGTAAGGTATGAGGACAATATAAAGCTTTTTAAAGAACGATTTTACCCCATTGAGTTAAAGTTCATAGTAGGTGCGGAAACTTTCGACGTGGATTACAGGGAAAATGTACTCAATAAGGATATTGGTCCTAGAAAAGCATGGGATTTTAAGAATTTTGACTGGGTGAATCTTCTATTTGGTATGCAGGGACAGAGTCTTGAAAAACTTGAAAGTGATGTAAAACTTGCACTTAAATATTTTGAAAGGGTTACAGTAAATATATTTTGTGAAAATACCACAAAAGTTAAAAGAGATAATGAACTTGTGGAGAAATTCTACAACAGTGAATTGTTTAAAACTTTACAAACCACTTATTACAATAGGGTAGAGGTGCTTGATGACATAGATCCAAGATGCGATGCGGATTTAGACGGTGTTGGAGGTAAGATAAATGAGCAAAACTAATAAACTGGTAAAACTGGCTGTGGTAGCTGCAATATATATAGTGACAACTATTGCGCTGGGTCAGCTTTCCTATTGGGGCCCTATAGGATTTAGGATAAGTGAGGTGCTTAACTTTCTTGCCTATATAGATCCATTTTATATAATATCTCTTACTCTGGGATGTGCAATATCGAATTTCTACAGTTTCAGCATAGTGGATGTATTTGTTGGAAGTTTTGCAACGCTTGTTGCAACATATGCCATGTGGAAGACTAGAAATATGGCGGTTTCAATTCTGTGGCCCGTTTTGGGAAGTGCAGTTATAGCAGAAGAACTTCATATATTGTATAAAGTTCCTTTTTTCTATACATTTTTTACTCAGGCAGTGGGAGAACTGGCTGTTATGATTTTAGGATACTTTTTATTCAAAAAGATATTTAAAAATTCTGCGTTTTTAGATAGAATAAAGATAAAGACAAATAACGAAAAATTAGAAGATATAAAATTACAAAATATGAAGAAGAATTAAATTCTCGTTAATTGTAAATTGAACAAAAGGGGGCCTTGTATTATGGGAAAGAATCTTTTGAGCATTGACTGGGATTATTTTATTCCCATAAAGAGGGAATGGCGTGGTTCTTATATTGAAAACAAAAAGAATATAGTTTATATGTGGTACAGGAGATATTTTAAAGGTATTGAAAGAGGAGAAAATATAGAAAAGTCAATTAAAACGGGTAAAATACTTGTGGGATTTTGGAAAAGACTCAAGCAGCATTTTGTCATAAAAAAGAAAACAAAAATATGTGTATCTGATTCGCATAAAATTTCCTATTACATAGCAGAGAATGACAATTGTGATAAAGTGGTAAATTTTGATTCTCACTCAGACCTGGGATATGGCGGAATGAAATCCCTTGATTTTGAAGTGAATTGTGCCAACTGGCTCGGGAAACTCCTAAAAAATAGGACAGTGAAAAAGGCTGTCGTAGTTTACAGTCCCTATACTTATGAAAATAAGGAAGATTTCAAGGAGATAAACGATAAATTTGATGTAAGTTACCCCAAGATGGGGGATCTTAAAGGCAGAACACCTGTGGATTATGTGCACATATGCAGATCTGGAAGCTGGACACCGCCTTGGTTGGATTACAAATTTTATGAATTTATAAGTGCCTTGAACAGGCCATGTGAAATTGTAAATTGTCCTGAGAGACGATGGAATCCTGAAAAGCTTACTCTTTCCGATAAAATTATTCTCAGGGTTGGATAAAGGGGGATTGTGCTGTGGTTGAGAATTTTGAGGTGAAAAATAAAGATGGAATTATTTTAAGGGGAATTATAAACAAGCCTACGACAGGGGACAAATTTCCATGCGTAGTATTCTGCCATGGATTTATGGGAAATAAACTGGGGCACAATTTTATGCTTGTAAAGATAGCTAGAATTTTGGAGAAAATTGGGGTGGTTTCTGTCAGATTTGATTTTGCCGGAAGTGGTGAAAGTGACGGCAATTTCGCAAATTTAACTGTCTCGGGGGAAATTGAGGACTGTGATTCAGTTTTAAATTATGTGAATTCAATTGATTATATAGATAAAAGCAATATGAATATATTGGGTTTTAGTATGGGCGGCGCAGTGGCAGTTGCACATAATCATTTACATGTTATTAGGAATCTCATTCTCATAAGTCCTGCATTTAATATGTGTGATATATTTATAAATGAAGTCAGAGGCAGTAAACTGGAAAAATTTCTTCACACCGGTTATATAGAATTTGAAAATAACAGGCTCTATAAAAGTGCTGTAGAAGATGCATTCAACTACAATTTTTTTGATTATTTAAAGGAAATGGGAAAAATAGATGGGAAAGTACTTATAGTTCATGGAACGGAAGATGAATCGGTACCGCCTCTTTATTCCGAACGGATAAAAAAAATACTTGCAGATACAGCTTTTTTAAAGTTTGTTCCCGGAGCTGATCACTGTTATTCAAGCCTGGCTTATTTTAAACAGGCGGCGGACAGCATAGTCGATTTTACAAAAAAATATATAGCTGACATTTAGTCTTTATAATTTTAATGGGGTTTCTCGTTTCCGGTATTCCGGAAAATAGAAACCCCACTGCAGTGGTGAATTATTTTTTATAGAAATTTTTTATAGTAGTGCATACGAAGTCCACTTCATCCTCTGTTATCTCAGGATATATTGGAAGTGCAAGTACTTCCCCCGCTACTTTTTCTGCTACGGGGAAATCACCTTTTTTGTATCCAAGATAATTAAAACACTTTTGAAGGTGCAGTGGGATTGGATAATATATACTTGTGCCTACGTGGTTTTGCTTTAAATATGCAGCCAGTTCGTCACGGTTTTGTGCCAATATATTGAATACATAATATACGGGTCTCTGCTCTCCTTTTATCTTGGGTATTTTTATATAATTCAAATCTTTGAGTCTTTCCTTATACCAATCTGAAACTTTTTCTCTTTTTTCAATGGCTTCATCTATATGTTTCAATTTGACGAGCAGCACGGCGGCCTGTATTGTGTCAAGCCTTGAATTATAGCCCAGGTAGTCATAGTGATATTTTTTGGAAGCACCGTGAACTTTGAGCATCTTTGCCATTTCTGCAAGTTTGGCATCATTTGTAACTATCATTCCCCCGTCACCATATCCTCCAAGAGTCTTAGTGGGGAAGAAGGAGAATATGCCCATGTCGCCGATGGTACCGGAATGCCTGTATACGACACCGTTTTTACCTTTCCATTTCATACCAAAGGCTTCTGCGGCGTCTTCCAGCACGCGCAAATTATTTTTGGAGGCCAGATCGGTTATCTTATTCATGTCAGACATCTGGCAGAATAAGTGTATGGGAAGTATTCCTGCAGTTTTAGGATTTATTTTCTCTTCGATTTTATCGGCATCTATGTTGAAGGTATCTTTATCTATATCCACAAAAACGGGTTTTGCACCGCTTCTTGCTATGCAGGAAGTTGATGAAAGGAAAGTGAATGGAGAAGTTATTACTTCTTTTCCAGTTTTAAATCCCAGTATCTCTGAAGCTATGACCAGTGCATCCGTACCTGATGCCACGGAAACTGCATATTTGGCTCCAGTGTATTTTTTTATGGCTTCTTCAAAATCAGCTACTTCCCTGCCCATTATGAAATTTCCGCTGTCTAATACGGACTGTATTGCTTTATTGAATTCATCTTTTCTTTCAGTATATTCTCTTGTAGGTGTAAAAAATTTAACTTCCATTTTGTATGTTACCTCACTTTCTCTACTGCTTTAATGAGTTCCCGTGCTACATATTCAGCATCTTCCGGCAAAAGTGTTGAATATAGGGGAAGGGTTATTTCATTGGCGTATTGTGAATAGGCATTTGGATAATTGCCTATGGAATATCCCAGATTTTTGTATGCCGTGAACATTGGAAGAGGTGTGAAATGTACATTTGTGGCAATGTCCTTTTCTGCAAGGATCTGTATTACTCTGTTTCTTTTTTCTTCCGTAAAATCCCTCAGCCTAAGTGGGTATAGATGATAGGATGTTGTTTTATCACTATTTTTTTCAAAGGGGATAATTGCCCACTCTTTATCTTTGAGTGTATTTGTGTATATTTCAAATATGGTCTTACGCTTTTTTAAAATATTTTTATATCTGGCAAGCTGAGCAAGACCTATTGCAGCATTTATATCGGCCATATTGCATTTTTCCCCGGGAAACAGCACATCATACTGCCATGCTCCTGCCTTGGTTTTTGAAAGTGCATCCTTGGACTGGCCGTTTAGACACATCAATTTCAGCTCCTTATAGAGATCATTTTTTCCAAACAGGTTGTTGTTGTTGAAAGTTATTGCACCGCCTTCGGCAGTAGTTAGGTTTTTCACTGCGTGGAAAGAAAAGACGTGGGCATCTACCTGTGTGCCTACTTTTTTGTCTTTGTAAGAAGCACCAAATGCATGTGCTGAATCGGATACGAGAAGTATGTCCTCACGGCCCTTGGCTTTTAAAACCTGTTTTATGGCGTCATAATCTACTGGTACGCCTGCAAAATCCACAGAATATATAGCCTTTGTATTTGGCTTTATAGCGTCGTATAATTTTTCAGGATCGATCAGAAAATCATCTTTTTTCACATCCACGAAAGTGGGAAGTATTCCACAGTGAATGGCTCCACTTGCAGTTGAAGTGTAGGTATAGGGGGTTGTTATTACATCGTCGCCTTTTTTTATGTGAAATACCCTTAGAAGAATTTCAAGCCCCGAAGTTGCATTTGCCACTGCCAGTGCATGGTTTGAACCGCAGTATTCAGCTATTTCCTGTTCAAATTTGGCTGTTTTGGGTCCTGTAGTTATCCACCCAGATTTTAAAACATCCACTACTGAATCTATTTCAGCTTGTGTAATATCTGGAGGGGAAAATGGAATTTTTTTATTCATAGTTATCAAATCCTTTCAAATTTTAGGTTTAGTGCCGTGAAAAAAACCAGTGTCCTTTGTTATATAAATATATCCATTTTTATCTATCTCAGACTGTAAAAAATCTTTAAGATTCCGGAGCCCGGTTTCGTCAAGGGCATTTTTTGTATTTCCCGGCATTGAAAATAAATAATCCGCCAGCGGGCTGGAAGAAGTTACCCTGAGATTGTCTTTATATCTTTTCAAGGTTACGTCCTTAAACCATCTTGAAACTTTTGCAAGCCCGTTTTCAAGCTGAAATTTTCCGGTCAGATTCCAGCTGTCTGTGGTTATCTCGGGTGAGTTGAATTTTTTGACAATATCCCTCATCTCCCTCATGTGATTTTTACCGACTGTAGAAGCGTAAAACTGTCCTTTAGGTTTTAATACCCTGCAGATTTCAGAAAGTGCCCTGTCTATATTGGATACATGATAGAGTACATGATTTGCAATTACTGCGTCAAAGCTGTTTATGCCATAGGGAATATCCTGTGCATCTGCCAATTTGAATTTGAATCTTGCAGAATTTAGATTCTTTTTTGCATCTTCCAGCATACCTGCGGAAAAGTCAGTTAGGGTTATATTCCACCCGCTTGGAATTTTATGTAGGTTTTTTGCCCACAGCTCTCCGTTGCCGCATCCAAGTTCCAATATGCTGGCATTGTCTGGAAGGTTCAACTGCTCAAAAAACCAGTTCATCCAGCCCTGTTTATTTGTGCTGAAAAGCTCGTGTATTCTGATTCTGGCTTTTAAATTAGAAGCATTTTCGTATTGCTCTATCCATTTTTGATCTGCATTTACTGCATCTATTATATTTATGAATTTATCCCAGTTTAACTCTTTATTTTCATCAATCATGTGGACAGCTTCCTCTATGGATTTTATTACAGATTTTATATGATATATTTTTTTCTTCATTATTTCTTTTTGTATTTCCAGAGATTTTTTTAAGTCGTTGTGATTTATGTCATAATTCATTATCCTGGATATATCTTCGAGAGAAAGGCCTATGAATTTAAGAGTTAATATTTTTTGCAGCTTGCTGAAGTCTTCAGGGCTGTATAATCTATGACCCTGCTGGCTGTATGAGCAGGGTTTTAAAAGCCCGATTTTATCATAATATCTCAGTGTTCTCAAAGTTACACCTGATTTTTTGGCAAATTCACCTATGCTGATCAAATTGGATTTTGGAACAGACACTGCATATCACCTCTACCTAAATTATTGTATCACATGACGTTACGTAAGGTACAACGAATTTTTTTAAATTCCATGGTATTTTGTATAATAATTGCATAAATTAATAGCATAATAAGTTATAAACGGGATAAGTAGAGCTTCAAATTGTGTTAATATACTTATAATTTTACTTTTAGATCTAACATTTTACCATTAGCATACTTTCATTTCTTATATTACGAATTGAAGATGATAATAAAATTCAGTTGATACTGATTATAATGTATTATATAATGATAATAACTTAATATTTTGCATATAGGTGATTGTTATATGTTTTTATAGCAATTTAAAAGGGAAACAGGTGAAAATTCCTGTACGGTCTCGCCGCTGTGAGGTAGAGGTTCTTGTTATTTGCCACTGGAAATGGGAAGGCGACAAGTTCCTATGAAGCTGAGTCAGAAAACCTGCCTATAATGTATATTCTGTTAATTTACTTTACGAAAGATGAAGTGGAATAATGTATGTAGAACTATAGAAGTTTCATGATTTTCCATGGAGCTTTTATTTTTTGTATAAAAAAGTAAAGGGAGTGTTGTTTATATGAAAAAAATAAAAGGAGCAGTATGCATTTTTTCGGCAGTTATTTTATCTGTTGGCATGCTTGTAGGCTGTGGAGATAATTCACCTACAACTAAAAATTCCTCAAATCAGGGTAATAAAAATAGTTACAAGGAAGTTGCAATTACAGATACACTTCAGGGAAAGAAGTTTCGGGAGAAATTTACAGAACCTCCTAAACGGGCCGTTAGCCTGGCAGGTTTTACAACGGAGATGATGCTTTCTCTTGGACTTGCCGATGATATGGTTGGGAGAGCTTATCAAGATAATAAAATCCTTGACAAACTGACAAATGACTATAAAAAGGTTCCGAAACTTTCTGATAAGAATCCGTCAAAAGAAAAACTTTTAAGTGTACAGCCAGATTTCCTGACAGGATGGGATTCGAGCTTTTCAGAAAAAAACTTTGACAGGGAATTTTGTAAAAAGAATGATATAAAAATATATGTACCTAAATCTGTAGCCGACAATGCTAATATTGATATGGTATACGAGGATTTTGAACAGTTGGGTAAAATATTTAATGTATCTCAGAAAGCTGACAGTATAATAGAATCTATGAAAAATCAGATTTCAGACACCCAGGCAAAAATTAAGAAATTTGCAGTAAATCCTAAAAGAGTTTTTGTCTATGATTCAGGAGAAGATGCACCTTTTACAGCATCAGGCGGTTTAGCTAAGGATATTATAAAACTTTCGGGTGGGAAAGACATATTTGATGATGTAAACAAGTCCTGGGCAACTGTTACTTGGGAAGAGGTTGTAAAGAGAAATCCGGAATATATTATTATTGTGGATTATGATAGCTCCGACGATGTAAAATCCAAAAAACAATTTTTGCTTTCGAATCCTGCATTAAAAAATGTGGACGCTGTAAAAAACGATAAAATATTTGTAGTAGGACTCACAGATTTCGAAGCAGGTGAAAGAGATTCAAACACAGTGAGAAAAATTGCCGGAGAGCTTTATCCAGAAGCTTTTAAAAATTAGGAAGATATAGTTATGAAATTACCAATAAAAAATAAATACAACTACATAGTATTTTGTATGTTTCTCATACTAATACTTATAATTTCAATAGTAATTTCGACACTTGTTGGAAGTGTAAATATAAAATCCGGCTGGATATTCAAGATTATAGCCAACAATTTATTGAAGTACAATTTGTTTGAAACTGTATGGCCTGCATCCGTCAATTCTATAATATGGGATTTGAGGCTACCAAGAATTCTTCTGGCATTTTTGGTAGGGGCTGGATTGTCTGTCTCAGGTATAGCAATGCAGGCGCTCACGAAAAATTCATTGGCGGATCCCTATATTTTGGGAATATCATCGGGAGCATCCACGGGAGCTGTAGCAGTTATATTACTTGGCGTTTTTGGCAGCTTTTCAGGATATGCAGTTCCTTTCGGGGCGTTTTTGGGGGCCATGATTTCCATTGTAATAGTATTTAATATAGCCAATTTTAAGAGAAGAAGTACTCCTACGAGACTTGTGCTTACAGGAGTGGCTATTTCAGCTTTATTTTCTTCGGTTACGAATCTGATGGTATTTACGGTAAATGATGAAAATAAAGTTCGTTCGGCACTTTTCTGGATGGAAGGTTCGCTGGGGGGAACAAAATGGGAATATATACCGGTTACATTTTTTGTATTTGTCTTGTGCTCGCTTGTGATTTACATATTCAGTAAACCGCTGGATGCTATTATGCTTGGTGATGATATTGCAACTACTATAGGAGTTGATACAAAGTCTCTGAAGATAATTGTGATTGTTATGACCACTTTGCTTACAGGAGCCATTGTATCCGTAAGTGGTGTCATAGGTTTTATTGGGCTCGTAATACCGCATATATCAAGAAGTATTGTAGGGTCAGAACATAAAAGGATAATACCTGTTTCTATTCTAATAGGCGGTATATTTACGATATGGGCGGATGTATGTGCAAGAATTGTTGTATCTCCGGAGGAGCTCCCCATAGGTATAGTAACTTCATTTATAGGAGTCCCATTTTTTCTGTGGCTTTTAAGGAAAAGTGATTATTTGTCTGGGGGAAATAATAGATGAAACTTGAAGTGAACAATTTAAGTTATAGTATTGACAATGAAAAACTGCTCCATAACATCTCCATTAAAATAAAAGAAGGAGAATTTGTGGGAATTGTGGGTCCGAATGGGTGTGGGAAGTCAACTCTTTTAAAGAATATATACAGGGTGTACAGACCAAAGTTTGGTGATATATTTATTGACGGTGAAGAAATACAGAAACTCAGCAGCAGAAAGATTGCAAGAAAAATGGCGGTGATGGTTCAGGAAAACAATGTTGAATTTGATATAAGCGTATTGAATATGGTTTTGCTTGGAAGATATGCACATAAGAAGATTCTTGAGGATGATTCTCCAAAGGATATTGAGATAGCTAGGGAATCTCTTAAAAAAGTAGGGCTTGAAAAATATGAGGATAGAAGTTTCCTGAGCCTGTCAGGTGGAGAAAAACAGAGGGTGCTGATAGCCAGGGTGATAGCACAGCAGTCAAAATTTATAATATTGGACGAGCCTACAAATCATCTTGATATAAGATATCAATTTCAGATAATGAATATAGTTAGCAGTGCAGATATTACGGTGCTCGCATCTATTCATGATCTGAATATGGCGGCACTTTATTGTGACATGATATTTATAATGTATGAAGGAGAGATAATAGATTATGGAAGTCCTCAAAGGGTTATAACTACGGAAATGATAAAAAAAGTTTTTGGAGTGAATTCAATTATAGAACCGAATCCGGTTACTAAAAAAGTAAATGTAGTTTATGTGCCATAGCCAAAATCAGACCGTATATGGATTTAATTTACAAAAATCCAGATGCGGTCTTTATTATATATAGTAAACTGGCGAATTTAAAGACTATAGTAATATAGTTAAAGGTTTAAAAATGCTTCCTGTACTCTAAACATTAAATTTTTTAAATTATATAATAGCTTATATAATAATTGCATAAACTATAACATAATATGCTGTAATGCGGATAAATAGAGGACTGTTATTGAATATACATGAAATGTATGATAATATCAGATCAAAGTATTATGAAATATTTAAATTGCAGTTGAAATTTTTATTAAACATAAATGAGTTTTAGAAAAGGAAGGGTACTTATGGAAGATAATAACAACTCGTCGAATTTTATTAGGAACATAGTCGGGGGGGATTTGAAATCAGGCAGATACAAGAGTGTGGTAACCAGATTTCCTCCTGAACCAAACGGATATTTACATATAGGTCATGCCAAGTCCATAGTTTTAAATTTTGGCCTGGCGAATGAATTTAATGGAAGAACCAATTTGAGGTTTGATGATACCAATCCTTCAAAAGAAAACAGTGAATATGTGGAATCCATAAAAAAGGATGTAAGATGGTTGGGATATGATTGGGATGAGCTGCACTTTGCCTCCAGCTATTTTGATCAGATGTATGAATATGCCGTCTTTCTCATAAAAAAGGGGAAAGCCTATGTATGTGATTTAACGGCTGATGAAATAAGGAAATATAGGGGAACACTTACGAAACCGGGTAAGGAAAGTCCTTATAGAAATAGGACGGTAGAAGAAAACCTGGAGTTATTTGAGAAAATGAAAAGCGGAGAATTTAAGGACGGTGAGAAGGTTTTAAGAGCTAAAATTGACATGTTGTCTCCCAATATAAATATGAGAGATCCTGTATTGTATCGTATAGTCCATGCTTCACATCACAATACCGGTGATGAATGGTGCATATACCCCATGTATGATTTTGCACACCCTCTGGAGGACGCCATTGAAGGAGTTACACATTCCATATGTACCCTTGAATTTGAAGATCACCGCCCTCTCTATGAATGGGTGATAAGAGAGTGTGAAACGGAAAACAAGCCCAGGCAGATAGAATTTGCCAGGTTGAACATGACCAATACCGTCATGAGCAAACGAAAACTCAAAAAACTTGTGGATGAAAATTTAGTGGATGGATGGGATGATCCACGTATGCCCACCATCTCCGGACTCAGAAGGAGAGGGTTCACTCCGGGGTCCATTCGCAGGTTTTGCAGGGAAATTGGAGTGGCAAAGGCAAATAGTGTAGTGGATTCCCGTATGCTCGACTATTTTTTGAGGGATGAACTTGAAAAGAAGGCACTTAGGACGATGGCTGTTTTGAATCCATTGAAAGTTGTGATAACTAATTATCCTGAAGGCAAAAGTGAAAATTTTGAAATTGAGAACAACCCTGATGATCCTTCTGCAGGAGTTAGAGAGGTTCCTTTTTCAAGAGAACTGTATATTGAGAGGGAAGATTTTATGGAAAATCCACCTAAAAAATATTACAGATTGTTTCCGGGAAATGAAGTCAGATTGAAAGGTGCATATTTTATAAAATGCAGCGAAGTGAAAAAAGATGAAAAAGGTGATGTAATTGAGCTGCACTGTACTTATGATCCAAGATCCAGGGGAGGAAACAGTCCTGACGGCAGAAAGGTCAGAGGTACTATTCACTGGGTAAATGCCAGTACTGCGATTTCGGCAGAGGTAAGGCTGTATGAACCCCTTATTTTGGATGATTCAGAAGAGGAAAATGATTCTTTTTTAGATAAGGTCAATCCCGATTCACTTAAAATTGTAAGTGGATTTCTGGAACCTGGAATGAAAAATGTAAAACCGGGTGAAAAATTTCAGTTCTTCAGACACGGCTACTTTAATGTGGATCCTAAATGTACTGAAAAGGGCAAACTGGTATTCAACAGGATAGTGCCTCTTAAAAGTTCTTTTAAAATCAAGTGATTATTTAATTTAAGGCAGAATTTATTTGTAAGGAAAATGGATATGTGTATAAATTTATGGATTTATGCACATATCTATTTTTAAATCATAAATTATAAGTAGCTTTAAAGTAATAATTTATTCGGAGGGGACTTCTATGTGTGGAATTGCAGGATGGATTGACTTAAAAAAAGATATTTCAAAAAATAGAGATGTAATTTTGAATATGACTAATAGGTTAAAGCACAGGGGACCTGACAGTGAAGGATATTATTATTCAAAAAATGCCCTCCTGGGACATAGAAGATTGATAGTAGTAGATCCTTCTGGTGGTACCCAGCCTATGTTTAAGAAAGTAAACGGCAAAAAATATATAATTATTTACAACGGGGAACTTTATAACACTGAAGATCTTAGGAAATTACTTGTGCAGCAGGGTTATTCTTTTGACTCCTATTCCGATACGGAAGTACTTATAACGAGCTATATTCATTGGGGATCAGACTGTCTGAAGCATGTAAACGGCATATTTGCCTTTGCCATATGGGATGAGAAAGAAAAACAGCTGTTTATGGCAAGGGATCCTCTTGGAGTGAAGCCGCTGTTTTATACTGTAAAAGAAGATTCGCTCATATTCGGATCGGAAATAAAGGCTATTCTAGCTCATCCTTTTGTAGAACCTGTAGTTGACAGGGAGGGTTTAACTGAGATATTTGCCCTGGGACCTGCAAGATCTCTGGGGGGAGGTATATTTAAAGATGTACATGAAATTCCTCCGGCCAATTATCTTGTTTATAACAGAGATGGATTGAAGTTAAAAGAGTATTGGAAATTGCACTGTGAACCCCACAAAGAGGATGTGGAGACTACGGCGGAACATGTGAGGACACTTTTGGTAGATGCCATAAAGAGGCAGCTGGTGGCCGATGTACCTGTATGTACTTTCCTTTCAGGAGGACTTGATTCAAGTGCCATATCTTCTGTGGCGGCATCTGAATTCAAAAAGCAGGGGAAAGTGTTGAATACCTATTCCATTGACTATGAAGACAATGACAAGTATTTCAAGGCAAATGCTTTTGAACCCACTTCAGACAAGGTCTGGGCTTTGAAAATGTCGAAGTATATAGAAAGCCGTCATCATGAAGTCATAAATACCAGCAGGGATTTGGCAGAGACTCTTTACAATTCTGTAAGGGCAAGTGATCTTCCGGGTATGGCTGATATAGACTCATCTCTATATCTTTTCTGCAGAAAAATAAGAGAAGATAATACAGTGGCATTATCCGGTGAATGTGCTGATGAAATTTTTGGCGGATATCCCTGGTATAGAAGGGCAGAAGATATAAATGCCCATACTTTTCCGTGGTCGAAATCTGTAGGTGCGAGAAAAAAAATTTTGTCCCAGGATTTGAAATCCCTTGAATTGGAGGAATATCTAAATGCACAGTATGAGGACAGCATAAAACAGGTACCTCACCTGGATGGAGAATCGAAAATTGATCGGCGTATGAGGGAACTTTTTTATCTCAATATAAAGTGGTTTATGATTACACTGTTGAACAGAAAAGACAGAATGAGCATGTCCAATAGTCTTGAGGTGAGAGTGCCTTTTGCAGATTACAGGCTGGTGGAATATGCTTTTAATATACCTTCAGATATAAAATTTTATAAGGGAAGGGAAAAAGGTCTTCTTAGAGAGGCGCTGAAGGGTGTTTTGCCGGAAAACATTATTATGAGGAAAAAAAGCCCTTACCCTAAGACCCATAATCCAGAGTATACCAGAAGAGTTCAGAAGTGGATGAGATTGATAATGAATGACAGGAGTTCACCTATACTTCCACTTATAGATGAAAAAGAAGTCAGGACGCTTATAGAAACTGGAGGAGCTTCTTTTAAAGAACCATGGTTCGGACAGCTTATGAGAGGCCCTCAGCTGCTGGCATACCTAATTCAGGTAAATGTATGGCTCAAATCCTATAATATAAAAGTAGAGCTTTGATAATAAGGGCGGGTACAAAATCACTTATTGAGTGTTTTTTGTACCCTCTTTTGATTTTACAGATTTCCATTGACAGGATATGCAAAGCATGTCTTTCTCCAATTTTGCGGATATACTGCCTTCCATTTTGTTCATAAGGCTTTTGGCTATGGATAGGCCAAGTCCGGAACTTCCGAAACTTCTGGAATTATCGGCCTTGTAAAATCTGTTAAATATAAGTCCTATATTATGTTTGTTTATATTGTCGACTTTGTTCATTATATTTAGGACAGTTGAATTTTTGCATTGAAATAGATTTATATAGACATAGTTTTGAGAGTGCTTTGCCACGTTATTTAACAGATTGTCAAGAACTCTTTTTATGGCGGAACTGTTTCCAATGACAAATATGTTTTCCCGGTGTATTTTTACATGGGGTGTGATGTCATTTGAAGTAAAGGTGTAATAGAAATCAGCCAGCGATTCATATAGAATGCTGTTTATGTTCACTGGCTGTAATTTTAATTTGTATCCCGGAGATTCTATAACTGAAATTTGGAAAAAATCCTCTGCCATGGATTCCAGTAAATTTGATTTTCTAAGTATTATTTTAAGATACTCCCTTTCCGTTTCTTTCAGTGTATTCGATAGAAGCAGCATTTGAACGTAACCCTTTATGGAAGTAAGGGGTGTACGGAGATCGTGGGATATATTTGCTATGGATTTTTTAAGTTCCTGCCGGGAGCTTCTTTGGAGAGATTTTGCTTTTTCATTTGTATCTATATATTCATTTATTATATAGGCAAGGCTTTCAAAATCTCTGTCTAAAAGTGATATATCCAATTTTTTGTGGGTTTTATTGTTTTTGTAGTCTTTGAGCTGTACTGTGATGTCCCTTATCTGGGTTTTTATAGAATGCAGGTGTAACAGCAAAAGTAAAAGACAAAGTGCTAATGCGTATGTCAACCAAATTATTTATAAACACATCCTTCCCTATCTGATATCCTGATTTTTAAATACTGTGATTCCAAGTACCAGAGATATAAGTATGATTATACTGCAGATTGATATTGTGCTGCAGATATCTGATGTGGGGGAATTCAGACTTCCAAGTTTCATAAGCATGATGACGGGAGTGTATTTGTCAAACTTGAAATTGATCAAAAATCCACCGGCATTTATAAATAGTATCGTCATTCCCAGGGCAATAATTATGGATTTACTTTTTATTATGGCTGCAAGGCAGGCATAGATGCTGGCTATAGCTGCAAAAATCAGATATATGATTAAAGTGTATTTAAAAAGTCTTGCTGCAGTATAGGCGGAGATGGATTTTACCCAGCCTAAAATTAGTGCTGTAATCAGTGGAACAAACAATAGCAAAATGAGAAGTATAAAAATTGACAGGTAAATTGTTATGATTTTTGATAGATATACTTTCAATCTGCTGTGTCCGTAGGACAAGGTGTTTTTTACCGTGCCACAGCTGTATTCATTGACTATATAAGAACCCACGAGAAATAATGATAATATTATAAGTATTACGCTGAATCCAAAAGAAGATATAAAGAATTCAAGGGCGGTAGGGCTGGATATGTCGTGAAATTTATTTATAAAAAATCCGAAAGTTTTACGGTCATATATGAAGGAGAATATTACAATTATATCCAAGCGGGAATAAAATAATTTCAAAACTAGAAAAATCAGAAATAGTATAATTGATATTGAAATTTTAAAGGCTGTATTGTATTTTAATTTGTATAGTTCGAATTTCATTAAATTATACATCACTTGAGTCCTCCTATCAAATTTATAAAATAGTCCTCGAGGTTTTGTCCTGTGGGCATTATTTGTTCAACAGTGACATTTGCTCTGGAGAGGGCAGAGGATACCTTTCCAGGATTGTCTATATAATCATATAGGGCTATGGTCTTATCGGGAAGCACGTTAAAATTGCTGGTATTGAGTTTTCCTTCAAGAATTACCGCGGCCTTTTCAACATTATCTGTTTTTATGTTAAGACTTCTCCTGCATTTTTTATTTAAAGTTTCGAGTGTCAGTTCCTCTATGAGTTTTCCTCTATGTATTATTCCAAAACAGCTGGCGAGCTGATATAATTCTCCCAGAATGTGGCTGGAAATAATTATGGTCATATTTTTATTGCTGTTCAGTTTTTTGAGCTTTTCCCTCATCTGTACAATTCCAACTGGATCAAGACCGTTTACGGGTTCATCGAGTATCAAAAGTTCAGGATCTCCCATCAGGGCAATTGCCAGACCCAGCTTTTGCTTCATGCCCATTGAAAAGTTTTTTACTTTCTTTTTGGATGGGTTTGGAAGATCTACGAATTCGAGAAGCTTATCTGTGGATTTTTTACCGGGTATGCCTTTTTGTATTCTGCAGGCTTCAAGGTTTTCATAGGCGGACATGCTGGGGTAAAATGCAGGGGACTCAATCAGAGCGCCGATTCTCTTTCTGAAATTGCCGCTCTTGTTTTCAAAATCAAATCCGAATAAATTTATTTTTCCCGAAGTGGGTTTTGAAAGTCCTGTAAGCATTCTCAGGGTTGTACTTTTACCGGCCCCATTTTCTCCTATGAATCCGTAGATTTCACCTCTTTTTATATTTAAGTTCAAATTGTCTACCACTAAATTATTTTTGTATTTTTTACTTAAATTCATGGTCTTTACAACATAATCTGTCATGGCAGTGCTCCTTTCTCTGTAGAATATATCAAGTATAGTATGCTAGGGATAATCGATGGTAAAGTAAAGGTAAATTAAGTGTAAAGATTATACCTGAAATTTATATCCGATTCCCCATACAGTCTGTATATATTCATGAATGGGTTTTGCACTGCTGATTTTATTTCTCAAATTGCTTATATGAACTTTTATTGTGCTGTCGTCACACAAATAATTTTCTCCCCAGACTGTCTCGAATATATTTGTTTTTGTAAATACCTTTTTTGGATATGATATTAAAAGTTTTAAAATTTCGAATTCACGTGTGGTAAGACTGATGGGAGTCTGATTTACAAATACCTCTCTTGTATCCTGATTCAGGGAAATTTCTCCACAGGTGATCAGGGAATTTCTTTCTTTGGAGAATTTTTTATATCTCCGTAGGTTTGCATCTATTCTGGCGGAGACCTCTTCTATATTAAAGGGTTTGGTTATATAGTCATCTGCACCTGTCCTGAGCGTTTGAATTTTAGTTTCTATATCCCTTTTGGCCGAAATTATTATTACAGGCATTTCTCCAGTTGATCTTATTTTCTCCAAAATTTTTTCACCGGCCAGTCCCGGAAGCATTAGATCCAGAATTACCATATCCCAGTTTTTGTCTTTCAAATTCAGTATGGCTTCTGTTCCGGAATATGCCGGTACTGTGATGTATCCCGAATTTTGCAGCATATCGCAGAGAAGCTTGTTTATATCCGCATCATCCTCCACTACCAATATTTTTATAGAGCTTTTCATGGCAATCACCTTTCTGAAAATTATATTTGCAGGTCATGTTAATTATAAATCAATTGTATACATGAGGAAAAATTTAATTACATATATTGAATTTTTAGATAAATAGTGTATAATCTATATTAATAGATAGTGATTATTTGATTGGAGGTATATAATATGAGCAAGGATTTTTATGAGGCAGTAAGGGATAGAAGGACTATATATGGTATAGATAAAGAAAAAATTGTTCCTGAGGATAGAATAATAAAAATGGTCCAGGGAGCAGTGAAAAATGCACCTTCTGCTTTTAATTCACAGAGTGCGAGGGTAGTGGTGCTTTTTGGAAAGAATCATGATAAATTGTGGGATATTACAGAAGCGGAGCTTAAAAAAATAGTTCCTGCTGAAAATTTTTCAAAGACGGCGGAAAAAATTGATTCTTTCAGAAGAGGTTATGGCTCTGTTTTGTTCTTTGAGGATCAGGATGTTGTATCGGAACTTCAGAAAAAGTTTCCTACTTACAAGGATAAATTTCCAATATGGTCCCAGCAGGGCTCTGGGATACTTCAGTTTATAATATGGACTTCATTGGAAATAGAGGGCTTAGGTGTTTCCCTCCAGCATTACAACCCGCTTATAGATAAAGAAGTGAGAAAGACCTATAAGATACCTGACAATTGGGAATTGATTGCACAGCTTCCCTTTGGAAAACCTATTTCAGGAGCAGGGGAAAAGGAGATTATGCCCCTGGAGGATAGGATAAAGATTTTTAAATAGCAAGCTTAAAAATTCAAATGGAGATTTTCGACTGATGCCGAAAATCTCCATTATTTGATGTGTGCGTCTTGAATTTTATATTTTTTTTGGAGTACTGCATTCATACTCCCTGTCCTATAGCCCAGAAGATCTAAGGTGACATAAATAAATCCCAATTTTTTCAGCTTGTTTCCTACCTTGTCCATTACAGCTAAATTAAAGAATTTATTTCTTTCTTCTGGAGCAACTTCAATTCTCGCAATTTCTCCATGGTACCTAACTCTAACTTGTCTAAAACCCAGATCCAGCAAAAACTGTTCAGCGTCTTCTACCATCTTTAACTTCCTGCTGTTTATTTCGTTTCCATAGGGAAATCTTGAAGACAAACATGCAAAAGAGGGTTTGTTCCAAGTTGGAAGACCCATATTCCTGGAATATGTCCTTATTTCCTTTTTAGTAAGTTCAGCTTCTTTCAGCGGACTTATGATTCCAAGTTCCCTGGCAGCTTTCATTCCAGGTCTGTAATCGCCTATATCGTCGAAATTTGCGCCATCCAGAATGTATTTTATGTTATTTTTTTGTGCTACTTTTTTGAGCTTTGAATACAATTCCTTCTTACAATAATAACATCTGTTCACTGGATTTTGTGAGTATCCCTTGATTTTAAGTTCCTCTGATTCTATGATTATATGTTTTACTCCCATGGATTTTGCGTATTTTTCAGCTTCCCTCAATTCCCTTTTGGGGTATGTGGAAGAAGACGCAGTTACGGCAATAACGTTGTCTTTGAGAACATCATGGGCAACTTTCAGTAAAAATGTGCTGTCGACACCTCCTGAAAATGCTATCAATACGCTTTCAAGCGATTTGAGATTATCTTCTAATGTTTCTAATTTTGTACTCATAATTTGACCTCTGTATCTTTAATGATTTTTTACACATTTATTATAACATAAGATTATAGCGGAAAGGATGTTTTTTAATGTTTGATATGTTAAAATAAATTACAAATATTATTTTTGGGGGCTATTTTATGAAAGATGTAAATAATGTAAATTTTGAGGAAAATCTTGATGCAGGAACTGTAAGATTAGCTTTGGATTCCATTTCCATTTACAGAGATTTACTTGAAGACAAGGTAATTTCCAGTTTGAGAAAGCTCGTGAATTATATTGACAATGGGGAAATCAATATAGATTCTACCGCCAACTTGTACAATGCTTTTTTCTTTAAGCTGGTGAGGAGCGGGTATTTTTCGCTGAAAGACTACATCGTCGACAAGATACTCTTCAGTGAAAACCCCTTTTCACTTGAAGCTGAAAAAAAGGTTCATTTGGGAAAAGTTGATATTGTTAAACAGGCGGCAGCAGTTGATTTGAAAAAATTTCAGATTGTTTCCAGTTTAAATTCCCAAGATATAAAAAACAGGTTATCAAGGTATTTTAGCGGGAATGTATACGGGAAAATAATTTCAGAATTTCCTCAATGGGAGACAAAAGATGATTTTAAAGAGAAAAATTACCCTGAGTACATGAGAAAAATAGAAGAAGTCCTTCACTGCAGTGATGATTGGGGAAAGTGCATTGATGATCTCGAGAGATTCCACAATGTCTATGGATGCGGTATATTTGCAAGATACAGAGCTTTTATCTGGGAACGTACTGGAAAAGTTGGTGGATATTTTAAAGGCATTGAAAATCCAGATCCTGTCGAATTTTCAGATCTTGTCGGCTATGAGAAGGAGCATGAGATTGTTGAAAAAAACACGGTGCAATTTTTAAATGGGTTTCCTGCCAATAATGTATTGATTTATGGCGACAGGGGTACAGGCAAATCCTCTACAGTTAAAGCCATTCTCAACAAGTATTATGGCAGGGGGCTTCGTATGGTTGAACTTCCCAAAGCAGATCTGGAAGATTTTCCGGAGATAATAGGAAAATTAAAGGGCAGGGCTCAAAAATTTATTATTTTTGTAGATGATCTGGTATTTTCGGATAATGAAGAGAGTTATACTGCACTTAAGTCAATGCTGGAGGGTGGATTTGAAAATAAATCTTCAAATGTATTGATATATGCCACTTCAAACAGAAGACATCTTGTGAAAGAATATTTTAGTGAGAGAAAAGGATCATCTTATTCTGATTCTGATGAAGAAATTCACGGGGAAGACAGCGTACAGGAAAAGCTTTCCCTGGCAGACAGATTTGGAATAAACGTAGTGTTTACTTCCCCGGACAAAACGGGCTATTTGCAGATTGTAGACGGCATTGCCAGAAAAAGAAAATTAAATATCGACAGGAAAAAGCTTCATATTGAGGCACTCAAATGGGAACGCTGGTATAACGGGCGCTCTGCAAGAACCGCAAGACAATTTGTAGACTGGATGGAAGGATGCCAGTAAGTAATAGCAAAGGACAGCTGGGTTCAAATAATAATTGAATCCTAAATCTGTCCTTTTACACAGTTTCATGTATATTTAATCGGGAACAGCGATATCAGGAATATCTACACAGTATTTTTCCCCCATCTTTACAGGATGATAGGATTTCTTGGCTTTTCTGAGACCGGGTATTCCCAAATCCTGTTCCCTGTTGATGTATTTAACATCAGACAGGTAATTTTCAACGAAGGTCTTGTTTACGAAAGCATATGAACCTCTTGTGGAGGAAGAAGCTTTTTCTATATGTATGATTCCCGTGTTGTCATTCATACGTTCGCCAATTGTAAAAGCAACTATTTTACTTTCCACATATACTGCCATAGCTTTCAGATTCAAAAATTTCATATTTTCTGTAATTTCGTCGATTCCCATTAATTCATATTCCAGATATTTATTTCCCCCGTTTTTTTCTCTATACCAGTTTTCAGCAGCAGTCTTGATATCTGATTTAACACCTGGTTCAAAAAAATCTTTGGCCTCGTAAGCATAGTTTTTTATAAAATAATTATAATGGTTTTTTTTGGCATGCAGTTTTTTGCCGGATAGAGAGATTAATTTTTCACTTGTGTAGATGTAGTCAAAATTATCAATGTCCTCTTTTATATCCATGCTGCTTCCATAAATTTCCTTCAAATCTTCTAAAAATGTATTTTCCGCATCTTCAAATAAATAAGCCATATTGTGTTCTCTTTTATATTTGACAAGTTCCTCTACTATGGCTTTTAAATTTTGTCTGATGTATCCTATTGGCTGCATAAAGTGATAATTCCCGTTGAAGTCAGCTTTTTTTATAATGAGAGCATCCTGGTAGACAGTGTATCTGATATCACAGGCCTTTCTCCATATTATGAGATTGGTGAATGAATATTCACTGGTGCTGAAATTGTAGCTGCCAAGATATTTATCAAAAATTGATTTATCCTCTAAAGTAATAGGTTCAAATTTAAGCATAAAAATTTTACAGTTCAATAAGTAGAAATTATAATTCTACTATTTACTGATAGTACCTCCTTTTATATTAGTTTCCCATTCGGATCTCAGTATACCGTAAAGATACATATCATATCTGATCCCGTCTCTGTATATAAATTGCCTGTAGGTTCCCTCTTTTTTAAATCCAAGTTTTTCATAAAGTCCTATGGCAGGTTTATTGTAGGATATGACAGTAAGTTGTATTCTGTGGAGATTTAATTCCTCAAATCCAAATTCCATAGTTAGATATAGGGATTCACTTCCTACTCCGCAGCCCCGGTACTTTTTCTCGCCAATGCCTATATATACTGTGGCAGTGCCGTTGTTCCACAGTATATTTTCAAAACCTGTTATTCCAATTATTTTTTCATCTTCCGTGTAATTTATTGCAAATATGCATTTATCCGAGGATCTCCTCGTATCATTTACTGCAGAACTTAATTCCTGCGCATTTTTTGGAAAAGCAGGTATCATGTCAAAATTTCTTAGAAAATATATATCATTGTACCATTTTTCTAAAGAAGGCAGGTGGGTATCTTTAAAGGAAGTGAGTGTTATTTTAGAACCTTTCAGTAGATCTTTAACCAAAATGTATATCACCTCTTGTATTTTGTAATGAATATGAAATATTTAAGTAAAAAATTAGAATTAAAGGATAATACTTTTTTATACATAATCATTATAACCTAATTTGTAAATTGTGTAAAACCGGTTGATATTAATCTTTTGTATATTATAATATATTTTTGACTATTATAGTATAGAAATAAGTATAACTTTGATAATATGTGAAATTTTTTTTGAATTAAAAGAAAAGAGGAATTAAAGTAGAATATTTAGGTATAACTTAAATTAATGGAGGAGTTTTTATGTCGGAAATAGTTGTGAAAGTTACAAGAGGATCTTTAATTGAAAGTGTCCATAGGGCTGATATAGCAGTGGTGAATAGTAATGGAAACCTTATATATAGTTTGGGAAATTCATATAAAGTAACTTATATGCGTTCTGCGGCAAAACCGCTGCAGACTTTGGAGATAATATTGTCAGGGGCGGCAGACAAGTTTTCATTTACGGATGAGGAAATATCTATAATGTGCGGTTCACATCAAGGGGAAGAATTTCATAGAAAAACTGTAGAAGGCATATTGAAAAAATTGGGCCTTAATGTTGATAACCTTCTGTGTGGTTCTACATTGCCGTCAAACAGGGAATATTCCCAAAGACTTCTGTGGAATCATGCAAAGTTAAATCCGACTTACACTGACTGTTCGGGTAAACATGCCGGCATACTCTCTGTATGTGTATTAAAAGGATATGATCTGGAGGACTATAATTCACCGGAACATCCCGTACAAAGGGAAATTAAAAAGATAATATCTGAAGTGTGCTCCATAAGGGAAAAGGATATAATTATAGGAACAGACGGGTGTACCGTGCCCGTTTTTGGAATGCCCTTATATAATATGGCGCTGGGTTATTCAAGGATTGCAAGCGGAAACGGACTGCCACAGGATTATAATAAGGCGGCGGACAGAATATTTAAAGCTATGAACAATGCCCCGGAAATGGTGGCAGGTACTGACAGATTTTGCACCGACCTCATAAAAAATACCCATGGTAAGCTTATCGGGAAATATGGCGCAGAAGGTGTATACTGTGTCGGAGTCAGAGGCAGTGGTTTGGGAATGGCAATCAAGATAGAAGATGGTAATGTTGACAGGGCGTTATGGCCAACCGTTGTTAAATGTCTGGAAGATCTGAATGTATTGGATCAGACTGAAAGCAAATCACTTGGTAAATATAGAAATCGACAAAATCTAAACAATGTAGGGGAAAAAATAGGCGACATATTCCCGGATTTTAACTTGAAAAAAAATCTTTAGAGCTTTCTAAATCAAAAAGTACAGAGTAAAATATTTAATCCTAAATAATTATTGGACTCTGTACTTTATATTGAAATTTATTCCGATAATTTCCTTAGCTTGTCTGTTAATGTACTTAAATTTTGTATTGAAGCATCTAGATTCTGTATTTCAGATAATTGGTTTTTAAAATTATCTACTGCGGATGAAATTCCCTGAGAAGTATTGCTCACGGATTTTTTTATTTCAGTTAAAGTTGAGTTTATTTCATTTATGGAGTTACTGCTTGAGTTGGATAATTTTCTTATTTCCTTTGCAACGACTGAAAATCCTTTTCCCTGTTCTCCTGCCCTGGAAGCTTCTATAGCTGCGTTTAAACCGAGTAAATTGGTTTCAGAAGCTATATTTTTTATAAAATTCAAGACTTCATCTGTATTTTCCGATTTACTCAAAGCATATTTTACCTCATCTAATATTTTTTTACTGGATTTGACAGTGTTTTCTATTCCGGAAGACAGCATATTCGAAGCATGTGAGATATTTTCTATGGATTCTGACAGAATTTTAGATGCTTCATTGAATTCATAATGTCTCTTCAGGCTTTTTACGAGAACTATACTTCCTATTATTTTATTTTCCTCTTTTACTGGTATTCCTATGGCTTTTATTTCAACTCCAAAAGTTTCTTTTGGAATTATAGAAGAATATACTTTTCTCGCTTTTATGCATTCATAGGCGGCTCCCTTCGGCCTCAGCGGATCGCCTGCTTTTGCATTCATTTTTATATTTTCGCTGTTTACGACTTTAATGAAATGGGTGGTAGTTGACATAGTGAAGGCGATTTCATCGTCGAAAAAATACTGCATGTAGGGCATTAAGGTATTGAATGCCTGTTGTATTTTGTTTTCAATTTTCATTTCTTCCATAAATGGTTCCCCCAATTTTAGTAATAATGTTGTTTATAGTTATACAATAGCACAAATGGAAGTATTTTTTAATTATTTTAGAAAATAAAAGTCACATTTGTCATTGTAATTAATATTATAAAAGTATAGAACACATGATGAAAAAAAAGAGTACCTAATAATATAATTTATTAAAGATGATAAGGAGGGATCTTTATGTCACGTAGAAGTTGTGGTAGACGAGGAAGCGGAAAAGAGATACTGGTTATAATAATAATTCTAATATTGTGTTGTGGTATTGATTGCGGCGATGTTGGAAGAAAATGCTAGATAAAAACTGCTGAATTATACCTTGGTTTTTGAAATAAAGAAACAGAAGATAAAAAATTAAGGTAACTTAAAAATTATATAATATAATTTAAAGATAATAAGGGGGGGTCTTTATATGTCACACAGATGTTGTAGTGGTGGTAGAAGCGGAAGCAGTGCAATAATAATAATAATTATATTATTGTTATTATGTGGTGGATGTGGAAGAGGAATATGCTAAGTAGTAAGTAGAAGGGAGACGATTTTCGTTTCCCTTTTTTTACTTCAAAGAAGCAGGTCTTCCAGAGAGTCTATATCTTTTATAAATATGAGGTTTTTGTTAAAATCTATTAGATTGTCTTTTTTCATGTTTATGAGCTCTCTTGAAAGAGACGGCCTTGGAATTCCCAGCTGATCCGCCATTTCCTTTCTGGTACAGTTTAAATATATTTTTAAATTTTTCTGCTGATGGTATTCTTCCAATATGTAAGAAGAAATTTTCTGACGTATGGTTTCATAGGATATATTTTTGAGCTTTTTATTCAACATGAGTATTTTATCGGATAAAAGAGACATAAAGTTTTTTAAAAACATGGGGAAAATATTACATAGTTTTAATATGTCTTCTTTGGATATAAACATTACAGAAGTACTGCTCGATGCAGTTATAGTGGCCGGATAGGTATTTCTGTTGGAGAATATTATAACTTCCCCGAATATATCGCTTTCCCTTAAGATACCTAAAGTTATGACTTTCCCCGAAGAAAATGTCTTCTGTACCTCTACATTTCCGTCTATGACTATTCCTATTTTTGAACAATCCGATTCTTCAATTGCTATTACCTCTCCCTTTGAATATTTTCTGGGAGTATATTCTATCTTTGCAAGCAATTTTTCAATATCGTTTTCTGAAAAGTTTTTCATCAATATGCAGTTGCTCAATACGTCATATATATTTTTCATATTTTCCTCCGCTTTGATATATAAAAATATTATTTTACAGTAACATAGGATACGGATTGTATGATTTTATTTTATTATAATATAGGCATAAAAACAAGGGAGGAATTTATGATGAAGAGAAAGATCGTCAATATAGATAGAGAAAAATGTGATGGATGCGGTTTGTGTGTAAATGCCTGTCATGAAGGTGCCATAGAATTGGTGGGTGGTAAAGCACGGCTTAAAGGTGATGAATACTGTGATGGCCTTGGAGACTGCCTTCCGGAGTGTCCTAGAGGTGCAATAGATATAATTGAGAGGGAAAGCAGAAATTATAAAGGAAATGTATCGGAACTCGGACAATGGCCGGTTCAGCTGAAGCTTGTAAATCCCAGGGCTCCCTATTTGAAAAATGCAGAACTTTTAATAGCGGCAGATTGTACGTCTTATGCTTATGGAAATTTCCACAGAGATTTTATAAAGGGTCATATTGTTTTAATAGGATGTCCAAAGCTGGATGATATAGATTATTATGAGGAGAAGTTTACCGATATCATAAAAAACAATAATTTGAAAAGCATAACTGTAGTGAGGATGGAGGTACCCTGCTGTGGCGGAATTGTAAATGCGGTTAAAAATTCAATGCTGAATTCTGGAATGATGGTTCCCTATAGGGAAGTTGTAATATCTATTGAAGGAAATATTATAGAAGATAAAAATTAATATGATAATTTTATGGGATGTATCAAAAAATGAAATATGGAATGTCGTTGAGAAATGTGGAAAAGTGTTCTGATGTAATATATAATAAAAGTAGAAAAGTTAATATTATAAATTTTGGATGAATTTTTCGGGAGATTAAGTGGAAAATTAATTTTGAAAACCACTTAGCTGCAGACTTTTGTTCTACAGCATCCTTGAATGGATAGCCGAAGGGGTAAGTGTTATTTCTCTTAGATAATATGAATCTCTCAGGTCAAAGGACCGAAAAAGGACAAAACTCTGGAAAGTTTTTGTCACCGAAGGAGTAAATCTCTCAGGTAAAAAGGACAGGGTAAAAGAGAATTCTTTTATCGTGTCCTTATTTTATGTTTAACAGGAAAAATTTGAAAGGAAAAAATGATATGGTAGAACCCATAATGGTAATTACTAATAATCCAACATGCAGGGAAAAGCTGTCAGACAGATATGAAATTGATTTCATAGACGGCAGTGCCATGGATGTATTAAAAAAAGCTAGAGATTACATACATAAAAATCACAGGCTGCTTACTCATCCACTTGTAAGTGGTGTGAAGCCCAATGAGGTCCCGTATAGGACTGTCATAATATCTAAAACAACTGAGAATACTGTAGATGTGGAGTCTTTAAATTATATAGAGATGGGAATTCATACTACTCAAAAATTTTTAAGGGATTATGGTGTTTCACATTGGAGTAAAAAAGTGCTGGATGACTTTTCAGTAGTAGATTATGATTTGATCAGATATAATCTTTGATAATTTATGTGTGAGCAGGGACATGAATATAAAGAACTGTTTATATTTTAACAATATTAGGAGGTATGAGTATGGAACATTTATACGATTGTATAATAATTGGCGGAGGGCCAGCTGGTCTGTCGGCAGGTCTCTATGCAGCAAGATCCAAGATGGATACTTTGTTGATAGAGAGGGCGAAATATGGTGGGCAGATAACTACCACGGATGAACTTGATAATTATCCGGGTTCCATTGAAAATTGTACGGGAGCCAGTTTAAGCGAGAGAATGAAAAAGCAGGCTTTGGACTTTGGAGTGAAGTTTGCAAAAGATGAGATAGTAGATTTGGATATTGATGGTGCAATCAAGGTATTGAAGAGCAAGAAGGAAACCTATAGGGCCAGGACAATAATAATTGCCACAGGTGCAAATCCAAGACTTTCAGGCTTCAATAATGAAAGGAAATTGAGAGGAAGAGGAATTTCCTACTGTGCAACTTGCGACGCCGATTTCTTTACAGACCTGGATGTAGCGGTAGTAGGCGGTGGAGATTCAGCTATCACCGAAGCAATTTATCTTACAAAATTTGCTAGCAGTGTTACGGTTATACACAGGAGAGATGCCTTGAGGGCAACAAAATCACTGCAGGAAAGGGCCTTTAACAATCCCAAAATAAAGTTTATATGGAATTCTATTGTAGTAGGGGCTGTAGGGGACGAAATACTCGAGGGATTGATCTTAAAGAATAAAATTACAGGTGAAAACAGGAAGTTGAAGGTAGATGGATGTTTTGTGTTTGTGGGATATGAGCCCATATCACAGCTTTTCAAGGGAAAGTTAACTATGGATGATAGAAACTATATAATAACGGATGAAGATATGAAAACAAACATTTCCGGAGTATTTGCCGCAGGCGATGTGAGGGAAAAATCTCTGAGACAGGTTGTAACTGCAGCAGCAGATGGTGCTATAGCAGCAACTACTGCAGAAAGTTATATAGAAGAAAAATAAAAAAATTGGAATAGGAGGAATTTACAATGCTTGAATTGACAAAACAGAATTTTGACGAGGAGGTTCTGAATTATACTGATAAGCCGGTATTTGTGGACTTCTGGGGAGACAAATGTGAAATGTGCAAGCAGCTTATGCCTGGAGTACATGGCCTGGAAGATAAATATGGCGACAAGATTAAATTTTCGAGCCTCAATATAAGTAAGGCCAGGAGGCTTGCGATAGGGCAGAAAGTTTTAGGACTGCCTACCATGATAATTTACAATAAAGGTGAAAAAGCTAGTACGATTACTGCGGATAAAATAAAATCTCTAGATGATGTCGAAGAATTTATCAAGTCCTGCTATGTTAAACTGTAAAAATTAGGAATTTAAATTCCTGGTTTTAATAAATTTGGAGGTGAATATATTGCGACTGGAAATTGGAAAAATTCATATCAGGGATATTCAATTTGCTGATGAAACAAAGATCGTAAATGGAATTCTCTATGTTAACAAAGATGAATTGCTGAAGAAGATTGGCGGTGACGATAGAATTGAACAGGTGAAAGTCGATATTGCCAGACCGGGCGATGAAACCAGAATCATACCTGTAAAAGATGTTATTGAACCGAGAGTTAAGGTAGAGGGGAAGGGAGGTATATTTCCGGGGTTTATAAGCAAAGTTGATACTGTAGGAGAAGGCAGGACACATGTACTTAGTGGAGCTGCAGTGGTTACAACGGGCAGTATTGTTGGATTTCAGGAAGGTATCATAGATATGAGCGGTGAAGGTGCAAAATATACTCCTTTTTCAAAGACGAATAATTTGGTTATAGTTTGTGAGCCCAAGAAAGGAATAAAACAGCATGAACATGAAGAAGCTGTCAGGATGATTGGGTTTAAGGCAGCAGCTTATATCGGTGAAGCTGGGAAAAATGTAGAACCGGATGAAGTGAAAATTTACGAAACCTTACCTTTATTGGAACAGGTGAAAAAATATGAAGGGCTTCCCAGGGTTATATACGTTTACATGCTTCAAAGCCAGGGACTCTTGCATGATACCTATGTCTATGGAGTAGATGCTAAAAAAGTTATTCCTACGTTTTTATATCCTACAGAGGTATTTGACGGTGCAGTAGTCAGTGGGAACTGTGTATCTGCCTGCGACAAAAATCCCACTTACGTTCATTTGAACAATCCGGTTATTGAAGATTTATATGACAGGGATGGAAAGGATATCAATTTCCTGGGCTGTATAGTTACAAACGAAAATGTGTATCTGGCAGATAAGGAAAGATCCTCTGATTTTACAGCTAAATTGGTTAAATATCTCGGAGCCGATGCAGTTATTGTGTCAGAAGAAGGTTTTGGGAACCCTGATGCAGATCTTGTAATGAATTGCAATAAGATAACAGACGAAGGCATAAAGACGGTCCTCATTACTGATGAATATGCGGGACAGGACGGTGCTTCTCAATCTCTGGCAGATTCTACAACCAGGGGAGATGCAGTTGTCACAGCTGGAAATGCAAATGAAGTAGTTGTACTTCCAAAGATGAAAAAAGTTCTGGGACACCTTGATGCTGCCAATATAATTGCAGGCGGTCATGTAAATAGTCTAAGACCGGATGGTACTATAGAAGCTGAGCTCCAGGTTGTGACTGGATCTACCAGCGAAGTGGGATTTACAAAGCTGACTGCCGAAGGTTATTGATTAATTGACCGGCAGAAACAAAGTGCCTCAGATATAAAAGTATAAAGTATACAAATTTTATTATAGAGTAAATCAGAAAAAATGATAAGTAGTATTTTAAAAAAAAATAGAAACTTATAGTGAGATAAAATATGGCTATTTACAATATATTTTTGAAAGGAATGGTAAAATATGTTAAAAGGTAAAAAGGTAATTGCTATAGGAGATAGAGACGGAATACCAGGACAGGCTATTGAGGCCTGCGCCAAATCGGCTGGAGCTGAAGTTATATTTTCTTCTACGGAATGTTTTGTTTGAACGGCTGCGGGAGCTATGGATCTGGAGATCCAACAGAGAGTTAAGGATTTAACTGAAAAATATGGTGTGGAAAATATAGTTGTAATTTTAGGAGGATCGGAGGCGGAAGCGTCAGGTCTTTCAGCGGAAACGGTGAGTGNTAAGGATTTAACTGAAAAATATGGTGTGGAAAATATAGTTGTAATTTTAGGAGGATCGGAGGCGGAAGCGTCAGGTCTTTCAGCGGAAACGGTGAGTGCCGGAGATCCGACTTTTGCAGGGCCGCTTGCAGGGGTTGCACTTGGATTGCCTGTTTATCATATTGTAGAGCCGGAAATGAAGGAAGAATTCGATGCACAGGTGTATGATGAACAATGCGGTATGATGGAAATGGTTCTGGATGTAGATGAAATAAGAAAAGAAGTTAAGCAAATCAGGGATGAGTATTCAAAATACTAGAAAAATTCATGAAAGCTTTGCAAAACTTTGAAAGGAGATATGGGTTGATATGATTAGAGTTGTGCATTATATAAACCAGTTCTACGCCGGCATAGGAGGAGAGGAAAAGGCAAATTACAAACCCGAGGTGAGAGATGGTTTCTTTGGACCGGGAATGGGACTAAACGGATTATTAAAAAAGCAAAAGGATAATGTGGAAATAGTTGCCACGGTTATCTGCGGAGATTCTTATTTTAATGAAAATATAGATGATGCGAAAAATGAAATACTGGGCATGATTGAAAAGTATAAACCAGATTTATTTATAGCAGGACCTGCTTTTAATGCAGGCAGATATGGCATGGCTTGCGGTGCAATTTCAAAGGAAGTTCAAGATAAATTGGGAATACCTGCAGTTACCGCCATGTACCCTGAAAACCCAGGTGCAGATCTGTTTAAAAAGTATTTGTATATAGTTGAAACTAAAAACAGTGCTGCAGGAATGAGAAAAGCTCTTCCCAAAATGGTGTCGCTGTCTTTAAAACTTGTTAAAGGTGAAAAGGTAGGTTCTCCCGAAGAAGAAGGATATATTGAAAGGGGTATAAGAAAAAATTGCTTCAGCAGTAAAAGAGGATCTGAACGGGCGGTGGATATGCTTGTAAGCAAACTAAAGGGAGAAAATTTTGAAACGGAATTTAAAATGCCCGTATTTGATAAAGTGGATCCCAACCCACCTGTAGAAAATATCGCCGAGGCTAAAATCGCACTTGTTACTTCTGGAGGTATAGTTCCCAAGGGAAATCCTGATCATATAGAATCTTCCAGTGCTTCTAAATTTGGAAAATACAGTATAGAGGGGGTTGAAAACTTGACTCCTGAAAATTTTCAAACAGCTCATGGGGGATATGATCCGACTTATGCCAATGAAGATCCTGACAGGGTACTGCCTGTGGATGTTTTGAGAAAGATGGAGAAAGAGGGTAAGGTAGGCTCTTTGCACAATTATTATTATGCAACTGTAGGTAATGGTACGGCGGTAGCCTCGGCTAAGAAATTTGCCGGAACTATAGTTAAAGAGCTTGTGGCCGATGGAGTTGATGCAGTTATATTGACCTCTACCTGAGGAACTTGTACTCGTTGCGGTGCAACGATGGTAAAAGAAATAGAAAGAGGCGGACTTCCTGTTGTCCATATGTGTACTGTAGTTCCAATATCGCTGACAGTTGGGGCAAATAGAATAATACCTACTGTAGCCATACCTCATCCGCTTGGAAATCCGGCTTTGGATGAGGAAGGAGAATTTAAATTGAGATATGGACTGGTTGAAAGGGCATTAAAGGCTCTCTCGACTAAGGTGGAAGGGCAGAAAGTTTTTGAGTAGGATTGTATAAATACTGGGGGGAATTGAAAATATTTGATTTTCAAGTCCTCCAGTTTCTAAAAAATGAATGGAGGTTTTAAGATGGATTTTCCTGTTGTTAAAAAGGCTTCTTATGTTTTAATTGATGTGCCGGACATGGTATTACATAATGGTACTACCCAGAGTTTGGAAAAAAAGACAAATCCCAGTTCAAATTATCTAAAGAAGATAGGAGATCATTTGAGATCTTTTGAAGATGTGATATCTTATGCACCTAATCAGACTTATATAGGGAATATGACACCTGAGAGTTTGTCTGAAATGAAAAGGCCATGGTATTTAAACAGGGTAGAGGGAGCCAGCAGATTTGGAAAGTTTGGAGAAATCATGTGTGAGGATGAATTTTACGGGCTGCTTAAAATATCCGATGTATTTGATTTGGTGATTTTGGAAAAAAATTTTACAAAGTCCGTAAAAAAAAGCTTTGAAAAGCACCCCATTTTAAAAAGTAAAATAGGTGACTTAAAAGAGGGGGAGGATATAAAAAATATAGAGAAACTCATAGATGATGGAACAGGAGAAGGGCTTTATAAAAATGACAAGCTTGTAGGGTGTGTGAGGAGGGCCCATGAATTTGATCCAAACCTTTCGGCACATACCATGATTGAAAACTTGTCCGTAAAGGCATCAGGTGTTCTGGCTCTGATGCACCTTGTGGAAGATTACCAGCTGGATGTCAATCAAATTGACTATTTAATAGAGTGTTCGGAAGAAGCTGTAGGGGATATGAACCAGAGGGGAGGAGGAAATATTGCAAAAGCCTGTGGTGAAATAGCGGGAATAAAAGGTGCCACTGGAGTTGACATGAGGGGCTTTTGTGCAGGACCCACGCATGCGCTCATCACAGCTGCAGCTCTTGTACAATCAGGTGTATATAAGAATGTGGTGGTGTTTGCAGGGGGATGTACTGCCAAACTTGGGATGAATGGAAGAGATCACGTAAAAAAGAACATACCTATCTTGGAAGATTGCCTTGGCGGTTTTGCAGTTCTTGTGTCGGAGAACGATGGAGTGAGCCCCGTACTTAGAACCGATATAGTTGGCAGACATACGATAGCTCATGGTGCTGCACCCCAGGCTGTGATACAGGCACTTGTACTCGATCCCCTTGCTAAAAGCGGGATGAAAATCACAGATGTGGATAAGTTTGCGCCGGAAATGCAGATACCGGATATAACAGAACCGGCGGGTGCAGGTGATGTGCCTACTCAAAATTATAAGATGATAGGGGCTCTGGCAGTCAAAAACGGGCAAATTGAAAGAAAACAGCTGCCCTTATTTGTTAAAAAGCACGGTTATCCCGGATTTGCACCCACTCAGGGACACATACCATCCGGTGTTCCCATTATTGGACACGGCATAGAACATATAATGAGTGGAAAATTGAACAATTTTATGGTAATAGGAAAAGGAAGCCTGTTTTTAGGAAGAATGACCAATCTGTTTGACGGGGTATCCATACTTGTGGAGAAAAACAGCGGTAGAAAAGAAAGTGACAGTGAAGTATCCAAGGATGAAATAAAGAAAATCATAGCACAGGAGATAAGAAAGTTCGCCCAGCATCTAATAGACGGTTAAATTTTTTGATATGAAGGAGGGGAATTATGGATAGGACAAGGAAATTGATTGCAGAAGCGTTTGAGGATATAGCAGATGGTATAGAAACCGGAAGTTTTAAGAAAAGACTCAGGATAGGGCTTACGATTTATGGTTCGGAACACGGAGTAGAAGAGATGATAAAGGCTGCACAGTTAGCTAAAAATAAATACGGCGATTTTGACGTAGTTCTTATAGGACCTGATGTAAACTGCGGTTTTGAAACTGTTGAAGTGCAGGATGCGGAAGAGGGCCATAAAAAAATGATAGATCTTCTTGATAAGAGAAAAATAGACGGGTGTGTGACACAGCATTTTGATTTTCCCATAGGGGTTTCAACAGTAGGTATGCTTGTTGCTCCCGGCAGCGGCAAAAATATGGTTCTTTCGACTACTACAGGCACTATGTCTACAAATAGAGTGGAGGGCATGGTTAAAAATTCTATAGCCGGTATTGCCGCCGCAAAGTCCGTAGGTATAGATAATCCTTCAGTTGGAATTTTGAATGTAGACGGGGCCAGAGGTACACTTAGGGCGCTTAAAGAACTGCAGAGCAAAGGTTACAAAATAAATTTTGCGCAATCTCTGAGAAAAAATGGAGAGGTATTGATGCGTGGAAATGATCTTCTTTCAGGTACCCCGGATGTCATGGTCTGTGATTCGCTTACAGGGAATATACTTATAAAGATATTCTCAGCTTATACCACTGGAGGAGATTATGAGACCCTCGGATATGGATATGGCCCTGGTATAGGGGAAAATTATGACAAACTCGTAAATATAGTATCCAGGGCATCGGGGGCGCCTCTTATCTGTGAAGCACTTAAATACTGTGCGGTATGTGCTGAAAATGATGTTCTCAAGGTGGCAAAAAGTGAATTCCAACGTGCAAGAAATGCCGGACTGGAAGAGATATTGAACAGGGAGAGACCCTCAGAATCAGGAGAGATAAAGATACCGCCTAAGGAAGTAGTGACTTATGCAATACCGGGAATAGATATATTGGAGCTGGACAGTGCCTGCAGGGCATTGTGGAAAGATGGGATATATTCTGAAAGCGGCATGGGATGTACAGGTCCGGTGATCTTAGTTAATTCTGAAAAAGGTTCACAGGCTGTGGAAGTTTTGAAAAAGGCCGGATACAAATAAGAGGGATAAAACAGCCCTCTTATTTATTTTCAAAAGTTCCGTATACTGTGGGTTTGTAGTTTTGCACCATGATTTTTCCCCTGCTTACGACAGTGTTGATATTTAGTTTATCGTCCAGTAAGATCAAATCCGCGTCACAGCCTTCAGCTATTTTACCCTTGCCTGGAAACTTGAGAAATCTGGCCGGAGAGGCGGTGAGGGGAATAAGCGCCAATTCCATGGGAACGCCGCTTTCAATGGATTCCCTTATGGAATCCATGTCAGTGGAAGGCATCCCTCTGGTCAATTTGGTCAGCTTTCCGTTTTTATCAAAAAAAGGCATACTTCCCCCTGCGTCAGAGCTCATGGTTATGTGATATGGAGAAATGTTTTCCTTTAATATAGATTGATATAATTGTGATGAGCTCACAGCATCATCACCTTCATTCTTAATTCCTGTGGTTATGTCGATGAAACCTCCCATTTTTAGATATTCTATGCATTGACCGGACAATAGTTTGTTCCTGTTTAGATGTGTGGGAAGCAGGTTCTCAAATGGCATATCTGAATCCTCCACTATGTCAAATACAGGAGTGAGCCCTTTTTTTCCGTCTCCCATGTGCATGTGGAGTACCCCGCATTTGCCCGAAATAAGGCCGCCCACCCTGGTTTCACAGGCCAAGTGTATCAGATCTTCATCAGACGGATGGCTTCCCCTGTGATCCGAAACGGCTATTTCGCCGGCACCTATTATTTTATCTATAGTGACAATGTCACTTCTGACACTGTTTGTAAGGGTTCTTGTCGGGACATCATAGCATCCCGTCCAGCAGTATGTGGTTATTCCTTCAGACTGGAGGGCCTTTGCCTTTGCCAGCAGGCCGCCCATATTTCTTGTAATCCCGTCCGTACCTAAAAGGCCGACACATGTGGTAACACCATTTGATGTTAGATCAGTGAGATTCAATTCCGGTGTCCTGTTTTTGAAGCCTCCTTCTCCACCTCCGCCATTTATATGTACGTGAAGATCTATTAGTCCGGGAACAGCCTTTAATCCAGTACCATCCAGTATTTTCACCTCCGGAAAATTTCTACTTGGGATGCTTATACTTTTGGATATATATGCTATTTTGTCGAAACATATAAATATGTTTTTTTTACCTAGAAATTCAGGATCAAATACATCTACATTTTTTATCAAGAGCATAGTGTTTTACACCTCCCTGAAGTTATTTTATGTTATAATCCAGATTTTATTTAATATATTCATTTAATCCTCTTATGGAGATTTCTCCGGATATGAGCCTTTCACGGGAATCGTCTTCATATTGTACCAATAATTTTCCTTCCTTATCCAGATCAAGAACTTTTGCACGTCTTTCACCGGTATTTTTGATTACCTTTATGTCTTTACCGATTACGGCAGAGTTGTCTTTGCAAATTTTTATGGAAAGGTCAATTTTTCCCTCTTCACGGAATTCTTTATATAGACGTTCAAATTTATTTAAAAATGTGCCTACCAGTGCTTTCCTGTTTATGCTGTTTTTTGTCTCTATCTTGATAGAAGTTGCCTTATCGAGTAAATCTCTTGAAAAATCATCTTTATCTAGGTTGGCATTTATCCCTACACCTACAATTATGTAATTTACTCTGTTTAATTCACCGCTCATTTCCGTCAAAATTCCGCAGACTTTTTTACCATTGACTATTATGTCATTGGGCCATTTTACTGTGGAATTTATGTTGAATTCCCTGAAGCTCTCTATCATGGCGGCAGCTGCTATCTGGGTCGTCTTGGAAGCTTCCATGGGATTTATATTCGGCCTTAGTATCAGGGACATCGATATTCCCTTATATTTCGGGGAACACCAGGATCGTCCCAATCTGCCTTTACCGCCTACCTGTTCTTCAGATATTACAACGGCTCCATCGTCTTCGCCTTTTTCAGATAAATCCTTTGCCATGTCATTTGTTGAAGTTATGCTTTCAAAATGTATGATTTTTCTTCCTATATAGTTTGTATTTAAATACGGATTGATTTCTTCAAAAGTGAGTATATCTGGGGAACTTATCAATTTATATCCCTTTTTAGAAGAGGAATCTATCCTGTAGCCTTCCTCTTTTAAGGATTTTATATATTTCCATATGGAGGTACGGCTCACTCCTAATTTTTCACTTATCAGCTGTCCGGATAAGAATTTTGAATTGTCTTCTTTCAGTAAATGAAGAACTTTATATTTCATGTAAAAACCCACCTTTTATTTATTATTTAATAATATTATAACATAGTTTACACACCTAAACCCCACATATTGCAGTATGATACTTCTAGCATTCCAGGTTTAAATCTTTATACAATCTTTATATATTATCCTAAATCTTAATCTAAAATTTATACAAATGATGCTATATTTTAATGAAGGCAGTTGAATAAGTATTTTTAAATTAGAGGTGTAAGAGATGAGCTTAGGATCAGGAAAATTTTTGAATAGGTTAATGGGGAAAAGTTTGAAAACAGAAGAATTGAAAAGTGAGAAACTCAGCGTATTCTGGGGACTGCCAATAATGTCCAGCGATGCTATTTCATCGGTGGCTTATGCAGGAGAGGAAATATTGTGGGTACTGGTTCCGGTAATTGGATTGATGTCCTATAGATATATGTTGTACGCTTCCATACTCATTGTACTTTTGATGTTTATGCTGACATTTTCATATAGACAGACTATAGATGCCTACCCTTCAGGAGGGGGCTCCTATATCGTAGCCAAGGATAACCTGGGTACTACTGCAGGGCTTGTAGCTGGTGCCTCCCTGACTATAGACTATGTATTGACTGTGGCTGTGAGTTCCTGCGCTGGTACTGCAGCCATTACTTCCGCGGTGCCTTCTTTACTTCCGTATAAAGTGGGTATAACACTGCTGCTTATAGTATTGCTTGTTATAGGGAATCTTAGGGGAGTTAGGGAATCCTCAAAATTATTTGGAATTCCGACCTACCTTTTTATAGCTTCAGTATTATTTATGATTGTTTGGGGGCTTATTAAAGTATATTTTATAGGCTACAAACCTGCACCTGTTTTTAAGATACCTGAAGCTTCGGGAAGTATAACCATTTTTCTTTTTTTGAAAGCTTTTGCAAGTGGATGTACGGCCTTGACAGGTATAGAGGCTGTTAGCAACGGTGTGCCCAATTTCAAGGAGCCTTCCCAGAAACATGCGAAAATGGTATTGGCACTTTTAGCCCTTGTTGTATTGCTGGTATTTGGAGGGATTTCCTATTTGGCCACCCTTTATCATGCTGTTCCAAATTCACAGGAGACTGTGGTTGCACAGATTTCACAACAGATATTCAATAAAAATATCATGTTTTATGTTATTCAGGCAACTACTGCTTTAATATTGGTTTTAGCCGGAAACACCGCTTTTGCTGGACTTCCACAGCTGTTGGCGTTTATGGCCAAGGACGGTTATGCTCCAAGACAATTTGCAAAAAGAGGGAGAAGGCTCAATTATTCCAATGGAATAATTATGCTGGGATTTTTATCCTGCATGCTGGTTGTGATTTTTAAGGGAAGCACACATTATCTGATGCCCCTTTATGCGGTAGGTGTGTTTGTATCATTTACACTGTCCCAGGCGGGCATGTTTAAAAGATGGGTGAAAAATAAAGGCTTTGCCTGGAGACATAAAGCCTTTATAAATGGATTAGGTGCCTCTATGACTTTTGTCACTGCAGTTGTAATAGGTATTACTAAATTTATTCATGGGGCCTGGGTGGTTTTTATACTGGTACCATTTGTGGTCTATATTATGAAAAGAATAGAATTGCACTACGCTGAAGCTGCAAGGGAGCTGAAACTTCCGATGGATCAGAAACCTAAAAAAATAGATTTTACCTCACAGAAGAGGTACGTGATAGTGCCCATAGATACTCTCAACAAATCTTTTTTGAAGGCACTGAATTATGCCAGGACCATATCGGACAATATAATAATATTCCACGTTTCCATTGATGATGATGCTACCAAAAAACTTTTGAACAAATGGAACCAGTATAATGTGGACATACCCATAATAGTGAAAAAGTCGCCTTACAGGAGTATAGTAGGTCCTCTGGTCAAATTTATAGAATCAGAGGAATATGCTGCGGGGCCGGATGATACAGTAACGGTGGTTATGCCTCAATTTGTAGTTACCAGGTGGTGGGGAAACATATTGCATAACCAGACTTCGCTGTTCATTAAAACTGTGCTGCTAAAGAGAAGAAATATAGCTATAGTTACAGTGCCGTATATAATAAATGAAAGGTAGCTGCATTAATTCAATATAGAAGATAAATTTAAAAAGAGCACTTACTCAGATGGAGTAGGTGCTCTTTTATGTTTGTTTTCATTAATGAAATTGCAGGTAACAGGTTTATTTTATTAATGAAAAGTTATTTATTGAATTGAGGTTTCATTTTATATATACGTATCTGATGTATATGGGTTGTTAGCATGGATTTGATTCAAAATATGATTATAATATTATTTTTGGCATCATATTTGCTATTACATATAAACGTTAATATATTTTTAAATTGGGGGGATCAAAATGCTAAAGGGTATAATTACGCCTATGATTACAATTCTTGACAAAGAAAGGAGGATTGATTTTGAAGGAAATAAAAAAATGATTGAAACTTTGATAAAAGGAGGAGTAAACGGAATTTTATTTATGGGCAGTATAGGTGAATTCTTTGCCATGAGAATGGAAGAAAAAAAGGAATTCATCAGTTTTGCAGTAAAAACCGTAAATAAAAGGGTGCCTGTCCTTATAGGGACTGGTGGAACTTCAGTGGATGAAGTTATTGAACTTACAAAGTTTGCCGAAACAGAAAAAGCCGATGCAGCTGTCATAATTTCTCCTTATTATTTTAAACTGGATGATGAGACTATTTACAATTACTACAGTGATATTGCTAAAAATACGAAATTACCTATTTTTATATACAACTTCCCGGACAGAACAGCTGTAAATATAAATCCTAAAGTTGTTCTGAAATTAGCTGGTGAATTTCCAAATATAGTGGGTATAAAGGATACGGTAGATGGCATGAGTCATACGAGAGAACTGATTGGTGTAGTAAAAGGTGAAATTCCAGATTTTGCTGTATTTTCAGGATTTGATGAATATCTAATACCTAATTTGCTGTCAGGGGGAAATGGACTTATAGCAGGGCTTACAAATGTTTTTCCAAAATTGTTTACAGATGTGTATAAAGCGTTTACTAGAGGAGATTTTCAGGAAATAAATAAATTCCAGAAAAAAGTCAACAGGCTTATGTCTATATATTCTGTAGCACCGTATTTTATTACTACTATAAAGACTATAAAAGCCCTTCAGGGTCTTGATATAGTCCCTATACCTAAAAAACCATATGGACTTCTGGATAATGACAGTATAGAAAAACTTAAGAAAATTATTAAAAATTAAATCTGGATACAGGCTAATTTTAATACTGTAATCATACATGAACTGTATTAGTATATATAAACAAATTTTAAAGGAGGAATGATTGATGAATGCAATTCACCTGAGTGAACTTGATAATGTTGCTACAGCTTTAAAATCACTTAAAAAAGGTGATACTGCTCTTGGTGTAACCGTTCTTGAAGATATAGGCATAGGCCATAAATTTGCCACTGAGGACATTAAGAAAGGCGAGCCTGTCATTAAGTATGCTTCCCATATCGGTATTGCAAGTTGTGATATAAAAGCTGGTGAATGGGTACATGTACATAACATTGAAGGCGAACGTGGCAGAGGTGATATAGACAATGGTGTAAGAGACATTAGTCAGGATGTTCATAGTAAAGCCACTGTTGCTCAAAGCAATAAAGCATATAAACTTATGGGGTATAGACGAAGCGACGGAAGCTTTGGATTTAGAAATCACATTCTGGTGATTCCTAGCGTACATTGTGCCAATAAAGTGGTTGAATGTATAGCCAATACTATAACGTATGGTGACGGAGCAAAAAATGATGAAAGGGATGTGGTTTATGTTACCCACCAGCACGGATGTAGCGAGCTAAGTTATGATGCAAGACAAACCCAGGACGTTATTGTAGGAACTGGAGCCAACCCGAATGTATACGGCGTTTTGGTAGTAGGTCTTGGCTGTGAAGTTGTACAAGCAAAGGGTATTGCTGAAGGAATCAGGAAGATGGCGCCCTATAAAGATGTTGCATATTTTAATATTCAGGATGCCGGAGGAACTGGCAAGAGTATTGAAAAAGGAGTGAAAATAGTCCGAAAAATGCTTGCCGAATCACTGAAAGTGCAGAAAAGTGAAGGATCTTTGGCCGATGTAGTGCTTGGTACCGAGTGCGGGGGCAGCGATAGTTTTTCAGGTATTAGTGCCAACCCTAGCCTTGGTACAGCTTCCGATATAGTTATTCAGCATGGTGGCAGCGTAATACTGGCTGAAACGACAGAACTTATCGGTGCTGAACATATTCTATCTAGTAGAGCGATAAATGATACCGTTAAAGCTTCTGTTCTTAGCACGATTAAGGGCTTTGAGGACACAGTAATAAAATCGCATGCTGATATACGCGGTGCTAATCCCAGCCCAGGAAATATTAAAGGTGGTTTAAGCAGTATTGAGGAAAAATCGTTGGGTTGTATCTATAAGGCAGGTAATCAGCCTGTTGTGGCAGTGAAACAGTACGCTAAGAAGATAACCGATAAGGGTCTTACCTTTATGAACACGCCAGGCAATGACATAGAACAGCTAAGCGGCATGGTTGCTGGCGGATGTAATATTTGTGTGTTTACAACCGGACGTGGAACCCCCACTGGAAGTGCTGTTACGCCGATTATCAAGCTGGCGTCAAACTCGGCTGTATTTGACAGTATGAATGATTCAATAGATTTAAATGCGGGTACCGTGATTGAAGGTACAAAGGGCCGGCATGAAGTGGGCGAGGAGATCTTAGACTTTATTGTAGCGGTAAGTAATGGGAAGCTGACCAAGGCTGAGATAAACAGACAAAATGATTTTTCAATTTGGCGGCTTGCTACAACTGTCTAATAGATTGAGCAAGCTCGGAAACTAATTTCCAGATGATGTAAAAATATTGATTATGTTATTTTTGTGCAAAGAACTTTTATAGAAATATATTATTACTAAAAAGTATTAAGTGGGTTCATAACACACTTAAATTATATAAGGAGGTCCAAGGACATGAATTTACAATTGAATGAAAAGGTTATTTTTGTAACAGGTGGCGGAAAAGGTATAGGAAGCGGTATTACACTTGCTCTGGCAAGAGAAGGGGCGATTCCTATTGTGCTTTCTCGTTCAGCGATTTTACCTGAATTTAAAGAAAAGCTAGAAGCATTAACAGACGATTATGAATTTATTCAAATTGATCTTAACGAAACTGATAAAATTCAACCTATTGTTGATGACGTTGTAAAACGGAGGGGATCTATTTACGGTATAGTCAATAATGCTGGGACTAATGATAATAAGGATTTAGAAACAACTTCCTGGCAGGATTTTGAAAAAAGTCTTCATGGGAATCTAACACATTACTATGCACTTGTTCATTCTGCAGTTCAGTATCTTAAAGATAGCCATGGGTGCATTTTGAATATTTCTTCAAAAACAGCTCTTACCGGACAGGGTAAGACCAGTGCCTATGCTGCTGCCAAAGGGGCAATTTTAGCTCTGACACGTGAATGGGCAGCTGCTTTAGCAAAGGATCATGTACGAAGCAATGCCATTGTAGTCAGCGAATGCTGGACTCCGCTATATCAAAACTGGATTAAATCTTTTGACGATCCCAAAGCAAGGATAAAGGTTATTACGGATAAAATTCCCTTTGAACATCGCTTTACATCGATTGAAGAGATTGCTGATACGGCAGTATTCCTGCTTTCGCCACTTTCATCGCACACTACGGCTCAGTGGGCAGTTGTGGATGGCGGTTACATTCATCTTGACAGAGCATTAAACTAAGTAATGGGGGGAGAAAAAATGGGGAATAAGAATAATAATAGCAGAAATATTAAAATTGCTTTTGCTCTGGTTACCGGACTATTCTTTCTTTGGGGCTTAAGCTATGGCCTGCTTGACGTTATGAATAAAAACTTTCAAAACCAGTTAGGTATTACCAAAGCAACATCAGGTCTGGTGCAGGCAGCTTATTTTGGTGGATATTTTATAATCGCTACACCAGCTTCACTTATAGCTAGACATTATGGTTATAAAGGTGGAATTATCATGGGACTTTTCCTGTATGCAGTTGGGGCTCTACTCATTGTTCCGGCAAGCAATGCTCATAGCTTTACTATATTTTTAGGAGCATTTTTTGTTATTGCCTGTGGTCTTGGCAGCCTGGAAACAAATGCCAACCCCTACATTACCAAGCTTGGTGATGATGAAAACGCAGCATTTCGTATTAATGTTGCCCAAAGTTTTAATGGTGTGGGTCAATTTTTAGGACCCATCATTGGTGGTAGCTTGTTTTTGTCTATCACAACAAGTAATAATATAAGTAAAAATATGCATAATGTTCAGAAGGTTTATATTTTTATTGCTGCAATTGTTGCATGTATGCTCTTCATATTTCTAGTAGCTAAATTGCCTGAAGGATCTGAAGTTTCAGGTGAAGATACCTCTGTGGAAGGCAAGGGGACTTATAGCGAGTTGCTTAAATATAAGCATTTTAAACTTGGTACATTGGCACAATGTTTATACATATGTGCACAGGTTGGTGCTGGAGCATTTTTTATTAATTACAGTGTTGAGCACTGGTCAGGACTCTCAGATAGCAAAGCTGCATATTTTTATAGTATTGCATTAGTTGCATTCATGGTCGGAAGAATTATAACAACTCCGTTAATGAAGAAGTTCAGTGCCAGTAAAATTCTTGGTATTTATTCTACATTCAACGTGATGCTGATGATTTTCTTAAACTTTGCAACAGGCAGCTTGAGTATATTTTTACTAATCGCGTCCTTCTTCTTTATGTCTATTAGCTTCCCGACAATTTTTGCTTTAAGTGTTGTAAAAATTCCTGAGAATCTTGTTAAAACAGCTTCTAGTATCCTTACTATGAGTCTAATTGGCGGAGCAATTATGCCATTTTTAATGGGTCGTGTTGCCGATAACTTTGGGACAGCTGCCGCTTATCTGCTTATTTTACCTTGCTTTTTATATGTTGCGTGGTTTGGATTTAAAGGCTGTAAAGTTGAAGAAGGCTGTAAAATTGAAAAAGGAGGTATAAAGAATGCTTGAAGTAGTCGATAGTCACTTTCATATTTTCGATTTAAACGTATTAAATCTTCCCTGGTTGAATTCATGCGCTGACATTAACAGAAGCTTTAGCATTGATGATTTGTGTAAAGCTTATGGTAAATATGACCTTGATTTTAAGGGAGGAGTTTACGTTGAGGTTGACTGTGATAATGCTGCTAAGGAGGATGAGTATATTTTTAATCTGCGTAGTCCTAAGATTTTAGCCAAAATTATGCGTGCGCCGCATTTATGTGCTCACATGTGGCTTCCTCTAGGTATCGCCGGCGTTAGAGAACCGCTTCATGTTGAAACGTCGCCTCGCGGTAGATGCTTAGAACGAAGTTTTATTGAAGGGCTTGAAGTTTTGGCGGATAATGATATGATTTTTGAGAGCTGCAATAGAGTGGAAGAACTTGAAGATATGTACAATGCAGTTTCCCAGGTTCCACAGGCCAAGGTTGTAATTGATCACTGCGGTAATGTAACCGAGCTGACTGGCAATTACAAACAGGCAATGAGAAAGCTTGCAAAATTGCCTAATGTGTACTGCAAGGTTTCTGGGTTTCCTACAAAAGACAAAGCTTTTGTAAAACATCTGCTTGACTTTTTGACGGGTGAATTTGATTCTTCTAAACTTATGTATGCTTCAAATTTCCCAGTTGTTGAATTGTACTCATCATTTGATGAACATTTGAATGCAGTAAGGGAATATTTTGGTGATGATGCCGACTTTTTTAGTAAAAATGCCAAGAAACTTTATAAAATAAACACGCCGCAGACTTTTGCGAGTGTTATTAGACTTCGCCCTGAAAAGGCAAAGTACTATAAAAAGCTGCATGCTAATCCGTTTCCTAATGTAAATAAGAAGATAAGAGAATGCGGTATCACCAAATATAAAATTTTTAACCGTGATGATTTGCTCTTTTCTATTATGGAGTACTGTGGTGATGATTTCGAATATGATATGGCAAAGATGGCACAGGACCCTGAAACTCAGAGATGGTGGAAGGAAACCGATCCATGCCAAATGCGCATAGACGGAGCTTTTAAACATGAGTGGTGGGCTGATATGAAGCTCGTGTATGATCTCAATAAATAAACAGATTTAATAAAATATATTATAAAAGGAGATTTTTTTGATGTCACATAGAATGATATTAAATGAAACTAGTTATATAGGAGCAGGAGCAATTGAGAATATAGTTACAGAAGTTAAAATCAGAGGTTATAAAAAGGCATTGATAATAACTGATAAAGATTTAATAAAATTTAATGTAGTTAGTAAAGTAACAGATATTTTGGACCAAAACAACTTGGATTATGAGATTTTTGATAATGTAAAAGCTAATCCTACTATAAATGTGGTAAAGAGCGGTATAGAAAAATTTAAAAGAATAGCTGCAGACTATTTAATAGCAATAGGTGGGGGGTCATCAATTGATACTGCAAAAGCTATTGGAATAATTATTAGAAATCCCGAATTCTCAGACGTAAGAAGCCTTGAGGGAGCGGTTATGACTAAAAATAAGAGTGTGGATATTATAGCAGTTCCGACTACAGCAGGAACTGCAGCAGAAGTTACAATTAACTATGTAATTACTGATGAAGAAAAGAAACGTAAATTTGTTTGCGTTGATCCACATGATATTCCAGCAGTAGCAATTATTGATTCAAAAATGATGTCGTCAATGCCAAAAGGCTTAACGGCAGCTACCGGTATGGATGCATTAACTCATGCAATTGAAGGTTATACTACAAAAGGGGCATGGGAGTTAACTGATGCTATACATTTAAAGGCTATAGAGATTATTTCACGTTCGCTTAGAAGTGCAGTAAATAATGAACCAAAGGGCAGAGAAGGTATGGCACTTGGACAGTATGTAGCAGGAATGGGTTTTAGTAATGTAGGTCTTGGAGTTGTTCATGGAATGGCACATCCACTTGGAGCTTTTTATGATACTCCACATGGGATTGCGAATGCAGTACTTTTACCATATGTTATGGAATATAATGCTTGTGCTACCGGAGAAAAGTACAGAGAAATAGCTCGTGCAATGGGAGTTAAGGGAGTAGACAATATGACTCAAGATGAATATAGAAAAGCTGCTATTGATGCAGTTAAGAAACTTTCAGAAGATGTTGGGATCCCCAAGTCATTAAAAACAATTGGAGTTAAGGAAGAAGATTTAGAAGCTCTTTCAGAATCAGCTATGGCAGATGCTTGTACTCCTGGAAATCCGAGAGACACTAGTGTAAAAGATATATTAGCAATCTATGAAAAGGCTTTTAAATAATATATAATTTATCATTTTATGACTTTGGTTTGTCTATAAATTATGAATATATATTTGAAAATTAGTATGGAAGTTTATTTCTATACTAATTTTACTTTTAAGAAAAATATTAATGTTGAGTAGATGTTAACATACATTTCAAACTGAGCTTGCTTACCAAGCAGAATAAATGGATTTAAAGAAGTTACTAATGATATCCTTTGCAGCTTATAGTGTATAATTTAATAGAGTACTAATATTAATCAGGTGGTGAATTTAATATGAATGATAATATATTATTGGTTGCACCTTATCACGGACTTGAAATTCTGGCTAAAGAGTTCAATAAGAGATATAAAGTCAAATTATCTGTAATAGAAGGAAACATGAATCAGGGTATTGATGAAGTGAACTATGCTGTGAAAAACGGGATAAGGATTGTACTCAGCAGATGGGGTACATCGAACTATTTGAAAAATAAAGTTGATGTGCCGGTAATTGACGTGTCTGCAACACCTGTTGATGTACTAAAGGCTATTAACAAGATAATCATTGAAGGTTACAAGAAAATCGCTATCGTCAATGTATCAAATATCTTTGGAAAAAGTGAAAAACAGTACCTTCATAAAATTTTGGGTATAAATTTACAATTTTCAGTATGCCATGGAGAAAATGATGTCAGAATGAAAGTGAAATACCTTGCAGAGGAAGAGCACATCGATGCTATAATCGGTGATGTTACAGCAGTGCATGAAGCCAGAAGAATTGGAATACACGCAGAATTGATTGAGTCCGGGGAAGGATCTATTGTAAATGCATTGTCATTATGTACAAATATACTAAACTATGATTTTGTTATTAGATATAAAAATTCTGTTGAACAGAATGGAAGAGGGAGTTGCCCTTTCAGACAAAACTGGTAATTTATTGTTTAATTCCAGTATAGAAAGATTGTTTAGATATTATAATACAGATGTTACCCAAGAAAATCTATATAAAATTTTAAATGGCAGTAAATATGAAAAAATTCCAGTAAATGTTGATAAAAAATATGTTGGAAGTGTACTTTTAATAAATCAAAAAAGTACCAATGCGGTGCCTAAGGCGGATTCAGAATTCAGAGCCAAGTATAAATTTACCGATATAGTGGGTCAGGATGATGTAAAAATAAAAGCGGCTAAATTTGCAAAATCGAATGAAACAGTGATCATTTATGGAGAAACTGGTACGGGAAAAGAATTATTTGCTCAAAGTATTCATAATGAAAGCAGTAGATCCAATGGGCCCTTTATAGCTGTTAATTGTGCATCTTTAAGTGAATCATTAATTGAAAGTGAACTTTTTGGATATGAGGATGGTGCATTTACTGGAGCTGCAAGAGGAGGCAAAAAAGGTATATTTGAATTGGCCGATGGAGGTACGTTATTTTTAGATGAAATTGGAGAAATTCCCTTGAATTTTCAGGCAAAACTTTTAAGAGTGCTTCAAGAAAACGAAATCAGAAGAGTTGGAGGAAGCAGGAAGATTCCAGTGAATGTGCGTATTATATGTGCAACAAATAAGAATTTGAAAGAAGAATGTAAAAAGAATAATTTTAGGTATGATTTGTATTATAGAATAAATGTCCTTGAATTGAAACTACAGCCTCTCAGATTTAGAAAGAAAGATATAATATCTCTTTTTAAAAATTTTATATATAAGCAGTGTATTTCCGAAAATAAAAAACTGAAGTGGAAAAGTGACGATATATTTGAACCTCTTCTAAAGTATAATTGGTATGGAAATATAAGGGAACTAGAAAACTTTGCCAAGTTCGTTGTGGCCTGTTCGGAAAAGGATGAACTAAATGAAAATTTTATTCTTAATATGCTTGAATCAAGAAATTTGGAAGACAATGATGAAATAAGTATTAAATTTTCTTATGATTTAAAAGAAATGGAAAGTGAAATGTTCAATACTTTATTAGACAGATACAATGGCAATAAGGAAAATTTGTGCAGAGATTTTAACATTAGCAAGACAACCCTTTGGAGAAAATTAAATTTTGTACAATGATAGTGAAAATGGTATTGCCAGTTATAAAAAAGAAGGAGAAGATGTTATTCAAGTAAATGTATTATTAAGAAATGTATTAAAGGTACTCTAAAATTATAACCCTAGAGTACCTTCGGCATATAAAGATTACTGTTTTTGCAATTGAGTTAGAATGTTGGATATGTTGCTGCTGTGACAGAACAAGTTAAAGTTTTGCCTTTCATGGATTGATAGTTTTCTTCAAGCACTCATCAATCCATGAAAGAATCCGTTCATTTCCTAACAATTTTGCTCCGCACTGACCGTGAAGACCAGCACCTTCTTCAGAAGTGAAAAGCATAAATCGTTTTGGACAAGTAAGTGCTTTGTAAAGCTGTTTTGCTTGACCCATAAACATGTGTTCTTCTTCACCATCAACTACAAGGGTTGGACATTGAATTTTAGAAGCAGTGCTTTCCATATTAAAATCTTTCATTTTTAGAACAAGTTTCGACAAGGTATCTACACCAAAAACGAACATGCCATTTTGAATGCCCCATTTAAACATCGGGTTAGTTTTCTCCACTTCTTCTTGAAGCTGATCACATTGATTAGGGTTGTTAAGAGCTAAGTCTAAAAATTTTTTCCAATTTGGTAAAGCATTTAAAAAGTTATAAATTCCACCATTGGCTACACATATAGCAAGCCGATGCTCAAAAGCTGCTGCACGCGGTGCTAAATAACCACCTAAGCTTTGACCCCATAAAACAATTTTATGCGGATTGATTCCGTCAAGCGTTAAAACAAAATTAACCACGGGTGTGACTACTTTTTCATAATCATAGCGAAAATATAAATGCTGGTGGCGTAATGCTTCGCCCTGACCAGGTCCTTCAAAAGCCAGACAGTTCATTCCATGTTCCAAAGCCGCCATAGCCAATCCGTAAAACTCTTCTTTTGTGCCATCATAGCCTGTCATTAAAATGAGAACAGGTCTTGGTTCAGATGTTTCTTCGCACTTGTAATAGTGGCCTGGCAAAGTTGTTCCTTCATAAGGAATTTTAACTTTTTCAATAATTGGTTGGTTATATTTCATAACTTGATTAAAGCAAGACAAACCTAAATCTGTTAATTTAAGAGCCCGGGGATCATTGCGGTTTTCATGTAAGAAAAATTCAGCAGATCGGTAATAATTATAAGTGCGTAAATATGTTTTGCGTGCACTTACAAAGTGGCCTTTTACCGCGTAGTCATGAGCAATACCATGTAATCTTTGAGCAGTTTTCATCCACTCCTGATACCAGCTATTATAATCTCCATCAACAATTCTTTCTGAGGTTGTAATAATTTCACCTATATCTGCCATGCCACTGGTTGCAGCACTAAATAATCTTAATGTTTCAAATTCAAATTGACTATTTTTAAATAATAAATTTTTCATCATGGATCTTCCCTTCAATGATATTTTCACAAATGTGATTCTTTTTTTAATATGTTATATAATCTTAGTATAAAATTAGTACCGCATTGTATCAATCAACAATGAAGGTAGATTGTTGCATTTGAAAAAAGGAGTTGAACAAAATGAGATCAAATCCGCAAAGTGTAGAACGGACCAAAAAGAATTTGATGGAGGCTTTTTGGGAGCTTTACTGCAAAAATAGTATAGGTAAAATTTCCGTTCAAAAAATTGTAGACAGAGCTGGTTATAACCGCAGTACTTTTTACCGCTATTTTACTGATGTTTATGATATTTTGGATCAATTTGAAAGAAAACTTTTACCTGATTTCAGCAAGCATCAAAAACTGATGGCAAGCTTAACTTTTCGGAAGCCGCTTGAACATTTGACAGAGGTTTATAGCCGCTATAAAAAATATTATCTTGTCCTGCTTGGTGAAAATGGCGATCCAGCTTTTCATAAAAAAATGAAGGATGCATACAAAGAACTGACACGTCCCTTTTTTCAATTATTATGTGAAAATGATTTCCAATTGGAAATGGCTTTGGAATTTTGTATTTCTGGTTTTGTTAATTTGCTGACATTTTGTTTTGCTAAAAATGAGAGACTTGATATTGAAAAAATTATGTCCGAAGTATGGCCGCCGGTAAATAATGTGATGCAGAAAATTCTATACCGAAATTCACAAATCAAGTAGTAACTAAAGATTACTTTCTAAGAATTTTTAACATAATGTGCAGAATTCTCCTACCTCTATAAATAGCATTTGCCGACATCCAGTCAAGGTAATCGTAAAGAAGCCTTGTAGTTAATTATCATGTATAGTATAAATACTGACGGATAGACAATGGCATGAAGAAATTCATGAATTATTATGGAAGAAAAACCCAAGATAATTTGATATGTGATCCTCCTAATCATAAGAGCCTATAAAAAATTGCTATATAATTTATATTATAATCTTTTAATTTGATAGATCAAATTAAGAACTTGCGATGATCGTGTCAATTTACTGTAGGTTAAAAAGCTACAGACTTTCC